>NZ_JARGEE010000064.1:0-29395 GCF_033794485.1 Streptomyces sp. MB09-02B | reverse complement strand
CCTGAAAGGAGCCTGCGGCCCTTTCGGGGCGAAAAGCACGGGGCGCAGCCCCTGCTTTTCAGGGGCGCGGGGAACTGCGCGACCAGCCCCCACCGAACCCGCACCCCGCCCCGAAACGCGAAGAACCCCGGACCCAATCGGACCCGGGGCTCTCCAAGCGGAGCGTTACGGCTGGGCCGCCCGCGCCTCGCGGCGGTTGTCGCGGAAGTTGTTCACGCGGCGTGCCGTGGCGAAGAGCGGGATGACCGCGCCCATCACGAGCTGCAGGGCGCAGCCGGTCTGGAGCAGGAGCTGACCGCCGGGGGCGTCGAAGGCCCAGGCCGCCAGCAGGCCCATCGCGAGGACGATCCAGGTGAGCACCGCGCCCGCGAGGGGACCCCGCGGCTTCGGGTACTCGACGCGGCTCACCATCAGCCACGCGACACCGACGATGGCCAGGAGCGTGGCCACGAAGGGCAGCTCCAGGAGCACGATCGAGATGACCGTGAGCGCGCCGAACGGCGACGGCATGCCCTGGAAGGTGCCGTCCTTCACCGTCACGCAGGAGAATCTCGCGAGCCTCAGCACCACCGCCAGCAGCACGACGATCGCCCCCACCGCCGCCACCCGCTGGTGCGCGTCGTCCGCGACCATGCCGTAGACGAGGACGAAGTACGCCGGCGCGAGGCCGAAGCTGATCAGGTCGGAGAGGTTGTCCAGCTCCGCGCCCATCGGCGAGGAGCGGAGCTTGCGCGCCACCAGCCCGTCGAACAGGTCGAAGATCGCCGCGCACAGCATCAGGATCACCGCGGTGGCCGCGCTGTGCCGGGCCATGCCCGACTCCTGGCTTCCGGTGAGGTGCGGGATCAGGATGCCCGTGGTGGTGAAGTACACCGCCATGAAGCCGCACGTGGCGTTACCGAGCGTGAGGGTGTCCGCTATCGACAGCCGGAGCGACAGCGGCATCTCCTCCGCGTCGTCCTCCACCTCGTCGACTTCGGGCACCCAGCCCGTCGCGGCCGTCTGGCCGGGTTGGGTCTCCGGATCAATCACGGTCAATGCGAGTCACCCCAGCCACGGTCTTCTGGCCCACCTCGACGTCGATCTCCACACCCTCGGGCAGGTAGATGTCGACGCGGGAGCCGAAGCGGATCAGCCCGATCCGGTCACCCTGCTCGACCTTGGTGCCCTCGGGGACGTACGGGACGATGCGGCGAGCCACGGCGCCGGCGATCTGGATCATCTCGATGTCACCGAGTTCGGTGTCGAAGTGCCAGACGACGCGCTCGTTGTTCTCGCTCTCCTTGTTGAACGCCGGTACGAACCCACCCGGGATGTGCTCCACGGACGTCACCGTGCCGGAGAGCGGCGCGCGGTTGACGTGGACGTTGAGCGGGCTCATGAAGATCGCGACGCGGGTGCGTCCGTCCTTCCACGGCATGATGCTCTGCACCACCCCGTCGGCGGGCGAGATGACCCGGCCCTGGGCGATCTCACGCTCGGGGTCGCGGAAGAACCACAGCATGCCCGCCGCCAGCGCGGTGGCGGGTACGGCCACGGCGCGCGCGGCGCCGGAGCGGCGCGAACGGGCGAGGCTGAGTGCTGCGGTGGCGACGGTCGGGAGAAGCCACGGCGATGCTCCGCGCGCAAGACGTACGCCTGCCAGGCTGTCGCGTGGTGCAGAGGTTTGGCTGTGGGGCATGGATGACCTTCGTAGCGGATGATGCCGCGCGGTGACTGGGGACGGCGGCTTTCACGGGATCGTACCGGTCGCGGACCGCAACTGGGCAAGCCAGGAAGCCGAGTCGACGACCGAAGAGTGCTGACGGGGTGTGATCTTCTTCTCGAAGAAAACACCCCGAACCAGACATCCGACCCTGGACCAACCACGTACTAGCCCTGGAATCGATACTCTTCGAGCAGCCGACGACCGATGATCATTTTCTGGATTTCGGCGGTACCTTCACCGATCAGCAGCATCGGCGCCTCACGGTAGAGACGCTCGATCTCGTACTCCTTGGAGAAGCCGTAACCGCCGTGGATCCGGAATGCGTCCTCGACGACTTCTTTGCAGTATTCGGAGGCGAGGTACTTCGCCATCCCTGCTTCGAGGTCGTTTCGTTCGCCCGAGTCCTTTTTGCGTGCTGCGTTGACCATCATGGCATGGGCGGCCTCGACCTTGGTAGCCATCTCGGCCAGCTTGAACTGGATCGCCTGGTGCTGGGCGATCTGCTTGCCGAAAGTATGGCGCTGCTGGGCGTACTGGACACCCAGTTCGAATGCACGCTGAGCGACACCGCAGCCACGTGCGGCCACATTCACCCGGCCCACCTCGACGCCGTCCATCATTTGGTAAAACCCCCGGCCCGTGGTGCCGCCGAGTACACGATTGGCCGGAATGCGCAGTCCGTCCATGATGAGCTCGGTCGTGTCGACGCCCTTGTAGCCCATCTTGTCGATCTTCCCGGGAATGGTGAGGCCGGGGCGGACCTCTCCGAAGCCGGGCTCCTTCTCCACGAGGAAGGTCGTCATCGACTTGTGGGGCGCCGTGCCCTCGGGGTGTCCTTCGTCACTTCGGACGAGAACGGCGACCAAGGTTGACGTTCCACCGTTCGTCAGCCACATCTTCTGACCGTTCAGGACGTACTCGTCGCCGTCCTTGACCGCCTTCGATGTGATCGCCGACACATCCGAGCCGAGCCCCGGCTCCGACATCGAGAAGGCGCCCCGGACGTCGCCGGCCGCCATCCTCGGCAGGAAGTGGTCCTTCTGCTCCTCGGTGCCGTGCTGCTTGAGCATGTACGCCACGATGAAGTGCGTGTTGATGATCCCGGACACGGACATCCAGCCCCGGGCGATCTCCTCTACGCACAGCGCGTACGTGAGGAGGGACTCGCCCAGACCGCCGTACTCCTCGGGGATCATCAGACCGAACAGGCCCAGCTCCTTGAGCCCGTCGACGATCGCTTGCGGGTACTCGTCCCGGTGCTCCAGCTCGGTCGCGACCGGGATGATCTCCTTGTCCACGAAGTCACGGACGGTGGACAGGATCTCCTGCTGGACGTCCGTGAGGCCGTGGGTCTGGGCGAGTCGTGCCATGGCTACTTCTCCTGCTCCCTGAGCTCGGGGCGGCCAGGCTGTTCGCCGCCGCGCTCCTTGATGTAGGTCTCGGTGGGCACCATGACCTTGCGACGGAACACACAGACCAGCGTGCCGTCCTGCTTGTAGCCCTTGGTCTCGACGTACACGATGCCGCGGTCGTTCTTCGACTTGGACGGCCACTTGTCGAGCACCGTCGTCTGGCCGTAGATCGTGTCGCCGTGGAAGGTCGGCGCCACGTGCTTCAGCGACTCGATCTCCAGATTGGCGATCGCCTTGCCCGAGACGTCCGGCACGGACATGCCGAGCAGCAGCGAGTAGATGTAGTTCCCGACCACCACGTTCTTGCCGAAGTCCGTCGTCTTCTCGGCGTAGTTGACGTCAATGTGGAGCGGGTGGTGGTTCATGGTGAGGAGACAGAAGAGGTGGTCGTCGTACTCCGTGACCGTCTTCCCGGGCCAGTGCTTGTAGACCGCCCCGACCTCGAACTCCTCGTAGGTGCGTCCGAACTGCATCGCGCTCAGGCCTCCGGGATCTCGAACTTGGAGGTGCGCTGCATGCCGGCCGCGCGCCCCTTGCCGGAGACGACCAGCGCCATCTTGCGGCTGGCCTCGTCGATCATCTCGTCGCCGAGCATCGCCGAGCCCTTCTTGCCGCCCGCCTCGGAGGTGTAGTAGTCGTACGCGTCCAGGATCAGCTCGGCGTGGTCGTAGTCCTCCTGCGAGGGCGAGAAGATCTCGTTGGACGCCTCGACCTGGCCCGGGTGCAGCACCCACTTGCCGTCGAAGCCGAGCGCGGCGGCCCGCTGGGCGACCTCGCGGTAGCCGTCGATGTTGCGGATCTGCAGGTAGGGGCCGTCGATCGCCTGGAGGTTGTTGGCGCGGGCGGCCATCAGGATCTTCATCAGGATGTAGTGGTAGGCGTCCGCCGGGTAGCCGGGCGGCTGCTCGCCCACAACCAGCGACTTCATGTTGATCGAGGCCATGAAGTCGGCCGGGCCGAAGATGATCGTCTCCACACGCTGGGAGGCCGTCGCGATCTCGTTGACGTTGTTCAGGCCCTGCGCGTTCTCGATCTGCGCCTCGATGCCGATCTTGCCGACCTCGAAGCCCATCGTCTTCTCGATCTGGGTGAGGAGCAGATCGAGGGCGACGACCTGCTGCGCCGTCTGCACCTTCGGCAGCATGATGCAGTCGAGGTTCTGGCCCGCGCCCTCGACGACGGTGACGACATCGCGGTACGTCCACTCCGTCGTCCAGTCGTTGACGCGCACGACCCGCGTCTTGCCCGTCCAGTCGCCCTCGTTGAGGAACTTGACGATGGTGTGCCGCGCCTCGGGCTTGGCGAGCGGGGCGCAGGCGTCCTCCAGGTCGAGGAAGACCTGGTCCGCCGGGAGGCCCTGGGCCTTCTCCAGGAAGCGGGGGTTGCTTCCCGGCACCGCGAGGCAGGAGCGCCGCGGCCGAAGGCGGTTCACCTGGGGAACAGGGCTGGTCATGCGGGGACCTCCGTGCTGATGAGGGGGCTGAGCTTGTTGGCCTTGCGGATCTCGTCGACGATACGGCCGATGATCCCGGTGATGTCGAAGTCCTTCGGGGTGAACACGGCGGCCACTCCGGCGGCCCTGAGCCGGTCGGCGTCCGCGTTCGGGATGATCCCGCCGGCGATCACCGGGATGTCGCCGGCGCCCGCCTCGCGCAGCCGCTCCAGCACGTCCGGGACGAGCTGGGCGTGCGAGCCGGAGAGGATGGAGAGCCCGACCGCGTGCACGTCCTCGGCGAGGGCGGCGTCCACGATCTGCTCCGGGGTGAGCCGGATGCCCTGGTAGACCACCTCGAAGCCCGCGTCGCGGGCCCGCACGGCGATCTGCTCGGCCCCGTTGGAGTGCCCGTCCAGGCCCGGCTTGCCGACCAGGAAGCGGAGCTTGCCGACGCCCAGATCCTGGGCCGTGAGGTCCACCTTGCGGCGGACCTCCGCCATGGCCGAGCCCTCCTCGGCGGAGACCGCCACCGGCGCCGACGAGACACCGGTCGGTGCGCGGAACTCGCCGAACACCTCACGGAGGGCCCCGGCCCACTCGCCGGTCGTGACCCCGGCGCGGGCGCACTCCAGAGTGGCCTCCATGAGGTTGTCCGTGCCCTTCGCGGCCTCCTTGAGCCGCTCCAGCGCCTTGCACGGGCGCGGGTGGTTGAAGGGCGGCTGGTACCGCGTGTCGCGCCAGGCCTGGAGCGACTTGACGACCCGCGCCTCGACCGCCGGGTCGACCGTCTGGATCGCCGCGTCCAGGTCGGCGGTCAGCGGGTTCGGCTCGGTCGACTCGTAGATGTTGACGCCGACGATCTTCTCCTCGCCGGACTCGATCCGCGCCCGGCGCTCGGCGTGCGAGGAGACCAGCTGCGACTTGAGGTAGCCGGACTCGACGGCGGCCATCGCGCCGCCCATCTCCTGGATCCGCTCGATCTCGGCGAAGGACTGCTCGACCAGCTCGGCCACCTTCGCCTCGACGACGTGCGAACCCTCGAAGATGTCCTCGTACTCCAGCAGGTCGCTCTCGTGCGCCAGCACCTGCTGGATCCGCAGCGACCACTGCTGGTCCCACGGCCGGGGCAGGCCCAGCGCCTCGTTCCAGGCCGGCAGCTGCACCGCC
This sequence comes from Streptomyces sp. MB09-02B, assembly GCF_033794485.1. Taxonomy (NCBI): domain Bacteria; kingdom Bacillati; phylum Actinomycetota; class Actinomycetes; order Kitasatosporales; family Streptomycetaceae; genus Streptomyces; species Streptomyces sp. MB09-02B. The sequence goes on along the minus strand of NZ_JARGEE010000064.1, from coordinate 23,673 downwards.
CTGGCCCGCGCGTCCTTCGACAGGGTCACGGCCAGCATCTCCAGCACGATCCGCTGGACGTTGTTCTCCGGCTGCGCCTCGGTCAGGCCGAGGGAGTTGACCTGGACGCCGTACCGGAAGCGCCGCTGCTTGGGGTTCTCGATGCCGTACCGCTCGCGGGTGATGCGGTCCCAGATGCGGCCGAACGCCCGCATCTTGCACATCTCCTCGACGAAGCGGACGCCCGCGTTCACGAAGAACGAGATGCGGGCGACCACATCGCCCATGCGCTCCTCGGGCACCTGGCCGGAGTCGCGCACGGCGTCGAGGACCGCGATCGCCGTGGACATCGCGTACGCGATCTCCTGCACCGGCGTGGCCCCGGCCTCCTGCAGGTGGTAGCTGCAGATGTTGATCGGGTTCCACTTCGGGATGTGGGAGACCGTGTACGCGATCATGTCCGTCGTCAGCCGGAGCGAGGGCCCCGGCGGGAACACATGGGTGCCCCGCGACAGGTACTCCTTGACGATGTCGTTCTGGGTCGTGCCCTGGAGCTGGGTGATGTCCACACCCTGCTCCTCGGCGACGACCTGGTAGAGCGCCAGCAGCCACATGGCGGTGGCGTTGATGGTCATCGAGGTGTTCATCTGCTCCAGGGGGATGTCCTGGAACAGCCTGCGCATGTCACCGAGATGGGCCACCGGGACGCCGACCCGGCCGACCTCGCCGCGGGCGAGGATGTGGTCGGAGTCGTAGCCGGTCTGGGTCGGCAGGTCGAAGGCGACCGACAGACCCGTCTGCCCCTTGGCGAGGTTGCGCCGGTACAGCTCGTTGGACGCCTCGGCCGTGGAGTGACCGGCGTACGTCCGCATCAGCCACGGCCGGTCCTTCGCTTGCCTGCCCGCTGCGGGCTGACGCTCACTCATTCCTGGACCTCAGATGTTCCGGAAGCGGTTGATGGCGTCGATGTGCTGGGCGCGCTTCTCGTGGTCGCGGACGCCCAAGCCCTCCTCGGGGGCCAGCGCGAGGACGCCGACCTTGCCCTGGTGGAGGTTGCGGTGCACGTCGTACGCGGCCTGCCCGGTCTCCTCCAGGGAGTAGACCTTGGACAGCGTCGGGTGGATCTTGCCCTTGGCGATGAGGCGGTTGGCCTCCCAGGCCTCGCGGTAGTTCGCGAAGTGGGAGCCGATGATCCGCTTCAGCGACATCCACAGGTAGCGGTTGTCGTACTCGTGCATGTAGCCCGAGGTCGAGGCGCAGGTGGTGATGGTGCCGCCCTTGCGGGTGACGAAGACGCTCGCGCCGAAGGTCTCGCGGCCCGGGTGCTCGAAGACGATGTCGATGTCCTCGCCGCCGGTGAGTTCGCGGATGCGCTTGCCGAAGCGCTTCCACTCCTTGGGGTCCTGGGTGTTCTCGTCCTTCCAGAACTTGTAGCCCTCGGCGTTGCGGTCGATGATCGCGTCGGCGCCCATCGCGCGGCAGATGTCCGCCTTCTGCTCGCTGGAGACGACACAGATCGGGTTGGCGCCGCCGGCCAGGGCGAACTGCGTGGCGTAACTGCCGAGTCCGCCGCTGGCGCCCCAGATGAGCACGTTGTCGCCCTGCTTCATGGCGGCGCCGTTGCGGGAGACCAGCTGCCGGTAGGCGGTGGAGTTCACCAGGCCCGGCGCGGCGGCCTCCTCCCAGCTGAGGTGGCCCGGCTTCGGCATCAGCTGGTTGGACTTGACCAGCGCGACCTCGGCGAGCCCGCCGAAGTTGGTCTCGAAGCCCCAGATCCGCTGCTCGGGGTCGAGCATCGTGTCGTTGTGGCCGTCGGACGACTCCAGCTCGACGGAGAGGCAGTGCGCGACGACCTCGTCACCGGGCTGCCAGGCGTTGACGCCGGGGCCGGTGCGCAGGACGACGCCCGCGAGGTCGGAGCCGATGATGTGGTACGGCAGGTCGTGGCGCTTGGCCAGCTCGCTGGTGCGGCCGTAGCGCTCCAGGAACCCGAAGGTGGACAGCGGCTCGAAGATCGACGTCCACACCGAGTTGTAGTTGACCGAGGAGGCCATGACGGCCACCAGGGCCTCGCCCGGGCCGAGCTCCGGAAGCGGGACCTCGTCCAGGTGGATCGACTTGCGCGGGTCCTTCTCGCGGGTCGTCATGCCCGCGAACATCTCCGTCTCGTCCTTGTGCACGGTGATCGCGCGGTACGACTCGGGGAGCGGCAGAGCGGCGAAGTCGGCGGACGTGGAGTCCGGCGACTGGATCGCGTCCAGGATGTCCTTCACGGTGGTGCCTCCGGCGACGAGCGTCCTTGAGGGAAGGACGCTGTTGAGGGTTACGTCGGGTGCTGCAGAGCTGTGTGGTGATGCCGTCGGTTCGGCGGAGGTGGTGCTTCGGCGGCGCTGTGTGTGGCGCGGAGGGTTGCCTGTGACGCAGGCGTCCGGGCGCGCGGACCGTGGTTCGCGGGGACAGTCGGCGTACGGGATTTCGCTGTACGCCGGCCGCCCGGACTCCTTCAACGTATGGCACGCCGTGTCACCCCGCAAGGCACCGAGTGCCAGAAAGTTCGCTCAGGTGAAATCTTTACGTAACACTTGAGCGATGATCGATCAGGTGGGGGCAGAAAAGGGCCTCTGACGTGCCAAAACGGCCACCCCGGGGGGTGGCCGTTCTCACAGTTACCGTTGAGTAGATCGTGGTTTCGGATGCGCTTCCGAGGCGTGTCAGCGGTCGCGGAGCGCCTCTTCGATGGCGCGCATGACCTCGTCGAGGGGGGCGTCGGTGCGGGCGACGGTCACCAGGACCTCGCCGTGCGTGGAGGTCGTCGCGGCGGCCGGCTCGGGTGCCGGCGTGCGGCCCGCGCCGATGCCCGTGCCGAAGGTCTTGCGGACGATGGCGAAGGCGTGGTCGAGCTGGGTCTCGACGTCGCCCTGCCCGCCGGATCTGAGCCACCGCCGCAGCACGTGGTTGTGCGCGGTGACCACGGCGGACGCGGCCACCTCGGCGAGCAGCGGGTCGTCGTTGCCGGCGTCGTGGTGGGCGTGCTCGTCGAAGTGGCCCAGCAGATAACGGGTGAAGAGGCGCTCGTAGCGGGCCACGGAGGCGATCTCCGCCTCCCGGAGCGTGGGGACCTCACGGGTCAGCTTGTAGCGGGCGACCGAGATCTCCGGCCGGGCCGCGTACATCTTCATGACCTCCTTGATCCCACGGCACACCGTGTCGAGCGGATGCTCGTGCGGGGGCGCCGCGTTGAGCACCGCCTCGGCGCGGATCAGGGTGTCGTCGTGGTCCGGGAAGATCGCCTCTTCCTTGGAGCGGAAGTGACGGAAGAAGGTGCGGCGGGCGACCCCGGCCGCCGCCGCGATCTCGTCGACGGTGGTCGCCTCGTACCCCTTATTCGAGAACAGCTCCATGGCCGCGGCCGCCAGTTCCCGGCGCATCTTGAGGCGTTGGGCGGCGGCACGGCTTCCCGCGGCGCTCTCCGGAGCGTCGGGCGCAGCTGGTGTACGTGAGGACTTGGCGGGCTGGGACATGCCCCGAACGTACTGCATCCGTGCAGGAGAGTGCGCGTGTCCGGCCATCCGCCCGCCCGGCTCGGGCGGGGGAGAGGGCAGGTGGGCGGGCTCTGGAGCGGCGGAACGGGCGGGGGTCGGACCGCTGCCCGGGGCGAGCAGCCCGCCCCAGTCCGGGCCCGCTGCCGCGGGCCCGTTCCGGTCCGTACCGGCCGGGGCGCCCGACCGCTCAGCGCTTGGCATATTCGCGGAAGCCGCGGCCCGTCTTGCGGCCGAGGCAGCCCGCGGCCACCAGGTGCTCGAGGAGCGGCGCCGGGGCCAGTCCCGGGTCGCGGAACTCGCGGTGCAGGACCTTCTCGATGGCCAGCGAGACATCCAGCCCGACCACGTCCAGCAGCTCGAACGGGCCCATCGGGTAGCCGCCGCCCAGTTTCATGGCCGCGTCGATGTCGTCCAGCGTCGCGTAGTGCTCCTGCACCATCTTGATCGCGTTGTTCAGGTACGGGAACAGCAGCGCGTTCACGATGAACCCGGCCCGGTCGCCGCAGTCCACGGGGTGCTTGCGGACCTTGGCGCACAGCTCGCGGACCGTGGCGTGGACGTCGTCGGCGGTCAGCACCGTGCGGACCACCTCGACCAGCTTCATCGCCGGCGCCGGGTTGAAGAAGTGCATCCCGATCACGTCCTGCGGCCGCGAGGTGGCGCGGGCGCAGGCGACGACCGGCAGCGAGGAGGTCGTGGTGGCGAGGATCGCGCCCGGCTTGCAGACCTTGTCGAAGGTCGCGAACAGCTGCCGCTTGACCTCCAGGTCCTCGGCCACCGCCTCCAGCGCCAGATCGACGTCGGCGAAGGCGTCGTACGTGCCCGCCGGAGTGATCCGGTCCAGCGTCTCGGCGGCGGCCTCCACGGTCATCCGCCCCTTGTCGACGGAACGGGCCAGCGACTTGCCGATCCGGGCCTTCGCGGCCTGGGCCTTCTCCTCGCTGCGCGCCGCCAGCACGACCTCGTACCCGGACTTCGCGAACACCTCGGCGATCCCGGACGCCATGGTCCCCGAGCCCGCGACACCCACGGAGCGGACGGTGCGCCCGGCGACCGTGGCGACCCCGTCCAGCGGCGTCAGCGCGTCCGGCACGACGGTCGCGGAGCCGGGCGCCTCGTAGGAGTAGAAGCCGCGCCCCGACTTGCGGCCGGTCAGGCCCGCCTCGCTGAGCTGGCGGAGGATGGGCGCCGGTGCGTGCAGCCGGTCGTGCGAGGCCGCGTACATGGCCTCCAGGACCGTACGGGCGGTGTCGACGCCGATGAGGTCCAGCAGGGCCAGGGGGCCCATCGGCAGCCCGCAGCCGAGCCGCATGGCCGCGTCGATGTCCTCGCGGGAGGCGTACTTGGCCTCGTACATCGCGGCGGCCTGGTTGAGGTAGCCGAACAGCAGTCCGTCGGCGACGAAACCGGGCCGGTCGCCGACCGCGACGGGTTCCTTGCCCAGGTCGAGCGCGAGATCGGTGACGGCCGCGACGGCCTGCGGCGCGGTCAGCACCGAGGAGACGACCTCGACCAGCTTCATCGCGGGCGCCGGGTTGAAGAAGTGCAGACCGAGGACCCGCTCCGGACGCGCCGACTCGGCCGCCAGCCGTGTCACCGACAGGGCGTTGGTACCGGTGGCGAGTACGGCCTCCGGCCGCACGATCGCGTCGAGTTCACGGAAGACCTGCTGCTTGATCTCGTACGACTCCGGGACCACCTCGATCACCAGATCGGCGTCGGCAGCGGCCTGGAGGTCGGTGAAGGTGCGGAAGCGGGCGAGGGCGTCACCGCGCTCCCGCTCGGTGATCCGCCCGCGGGTCACGGCGCGCTCGGTCGCGGCCTCCAGCGCGGCGACGGCACGAGCGCCGGCGGCCTCGCTGATGTCGATGCCGACGACCTCGCGGCCGGCCCGGGTCAGCACCTCGGCGATACCGGTGCCCATGGTGCCGAGACCGACCACGGCGATCGTCTGGAACGGGGATTGCGCAGACAGAGGGGACAGCGACGAGTCGGAAAGGGGAGTGGCCATCGCGGGACTCCAGGAATGAGGGTGACGACTGAGGGAAGCGCCGCGGATACGCGAAGAGCGCGCAAGCGGCGCGTGGGGCGCGGGTGTGGGTGTGGGTGGTGCCGGGCTGATGAACGCACACGCCCGGTGCCGTCGCCGGGGCGTGCACACGCCCGGGGGAACGGCTGAACCGACCGGCCCTGTCCCGAGGCCGAGCCGTACTGGTACGCCGGATACCGAAACTCCGGGTACCGAACCGACTGTGCTCGCGACGGCTGCGTCACCAAACCGTCGAGAGCGAACACGAGTGGGTAACTCGCTCGTCTGAGCTTAACCGGTGGGTAACGAGCGCGCCAGCCCTCGTGTTTGTGACGTACGCCGCCGAAGGGTGTTCACGATGTGCGTTCGCGCCCGTACGCTCGGTACATGGGCGAGGAGTTGCGATCACTCACGGAGCGTGTGCGGAGCGAGTCGGGGGGCGCGGCGGGATACGAGCGGCTCGTCACGACCGAGTCCACGGACGAGTTGGCGGCGGTGCTCACCGAGCCGGGACAGCCTTTGTGGGCAAGGGAGTTGGCGGCGTTCAGGCTGGGGGTCGCGGGGGACTGCCGGGCCTTCGAGTCGCTGGTCCTGCTCCTCAACCACCGGGATCCGCCGCGGTGTGCCTCCGCCGCGTACGCGCTGGCCCGGCTCGGCGACCCGCGCACCGCACGGGCGGCCGCCGCCCTCGCCACCAACGAACTCCGTGTCGCCTATGCCCTGCACCCTGTGCGGCTGCTCGTCGAACTGCGCGCGCCCGAGGCGGTGCCGGCGCTGATCACCACGCTCCGGCGCCGCCTCGGACCGCACGACCCCTACCGCCGGGTGGCGCTCGCCTGTGTGGAGGGGCTGGGGGCCTTGGGGGACAGCAGGGCCGAACCCGTACTGAAGGACGCTCTCGCCCATCCGAGACTCGCGGAGGCGGCGGTGCGGGCGTTGACGAGGATTCCCCGCCAGCGGTAGCGCTCCGCTTGGGGGGCGTTGATTCGGGTGCGGGCCCGGTGGGGGCTGGTCGCGCCCCGCGGCGGAGCCGCATATCGGATACGGCCCCGCGCCCCTTACGGGGCGCGTACGTAGCGCACCTCGGGCACTTCGACCCCGGCTGCCTCGAAGGGCTCTTCCGCGCCGTCAGGGGTGAAGCCGTGGTGCTCGTAGAAGCGGCGGGCCCGGGCGTTCTCCTTCAGTACCCACAGGAGCATCCGGTCGTGGCCGGCGGTCTCGCAGCGATCGGTGGTGGTGTGCAGGAGTGCCGCGCCGATTCCGCCGCCCCAGTGTCCCGGCCGGACGTAGAGCGCGTACAACTCGGCGTCAGCGGTGCGGACTTCGCCGTCGCGGTAGGGGCCGTACGCCGCCCAGCCGAGGATCTCGCCGGCCCGCTCGGCGACCAGGTTCACCACCGGGTTGCCGGGCTTCAGGAGCATGGCGCGCCGCTGTTCGGCGTCCTTGGCCACGTCCATCGCGTCGAGGTACGACCGCGGTACGAGCCCGGCGTACGCGGTCCGCCAGCCCCCTGCGCGGATCTCGGCGACGGGGCGGCAGTCGGCGCTGGTCATCTCGCGTATGCGGAGGTCATGGGGAGTGGCGTTCATGGCCGCACCCTAGGACCGGGCGGCCGTGGGAGTCCCGTGGTTTTCGGCGGGCCTCCCACGGCCGGGGCTCAGCCGCGGAAGCCCAGCAGGCCGTGCAGTGCCGAGCCCCGGGACGAGGCGGACGCGGCCTTGGTGCTCAGGGGCTTCGGGGCGGGGAGCTTCGCGCAGACGGCGTCGACCTCGCCCGTGCCGCGGGGCACCCTGCCGTCGGTCAGATACGCCGCCAGGTGCTTGTCCAGGCAGGCGTTGCCGCTCAGCGAGATGCCGTGGTTCCCGCCGCCCTGCTCGACCACCAGACTGGAGCCCCGCAGCAGCTGGTGCGTGACGACCCCGCCCTCGTACGGGGTGGCCGCGTCGTCCGTCGCCTGGAGGATCAGGACGGGCGGCAGCGCGGTGTTCGAGACGTCCACCGGGTCCAGGGCCTCGGTCGGCCAGAAAGCGCAGGGCGCGTTGTACCAGGCGTTGTTCCAGGCCATGAAGGGTGCCTTCTCGTGCACCGCCCAGTTGTCGTCGCGCCACTCGGCCCAGTCGCGCGGCCAGCGCGCGTCGCGGCACTGCACCGAGGTGTAGACGCTGTAGCCGTTGTCACCGGCCGCGTCGACGGCGCCGAAGTTCTCGTAGGCCTCGACCAGCGGGTCGTCGTTCTTCTTGTTCGCGTAGGCGGCGAACGCCTCGGCGAGATGGGGCCAGTAGCCGTCGTAGTAGCCGCCGGGCATGAAGGTGTCCTCCAGTTCGGAGGGGCCCACCTTGCCGTCCGCGGGCTTGCGGGCCAGCGCCGCCCGCATCGCGTACCACTTGGCCTCGATCTTCTCCGGGTCGGTGCCGAGCCGGTACGTCTTGTGGTTCTTGGCGATCCAGGCCATCAGCGCCCGGTGGCGGTCGTTGAACGCCTGGTCCTGGCGGAGGTTGTCGTCGTACCAGACGCCCGAGGGGTCGACGACCGAGTCCAGTACCGCGCGGCGCACCCGGTGCGGGAAGAGCTTGGCGTACACGGCGCCCAGATAGGTGCCGTACGAGTACCCGAAGTAGTTGATCTTCTTGGCGCCGAGGGCCGCGCGGATGGCGTCCATGTCCCTGACCGAGCTGACCGTGTCGATGAACGGCAGCACGTCCGCGTACTTCTTCGCGCAGGCGTCGGCGAAGGCCTTGGCGCGCTTGAGGTTGGCGCGCTCGGCCTTCGCGTCGACCGGCAGGGAGTCGGCGCGCACCGGCGCGAAATGGCCGGGCCGGCAGGTGAGCGCGGGCTTGCTGGACCCGACGCCGCGGGGGTCGAAGCCGATGACGTCGTACTGCGCCGCCACCTTCTTCGGCAGCGAGGACGCCACGAATCCGGCCAGGGTGCGGCCGCTGCCGCCGGGGCCGCCCGGGTTGACCACCAGGGGGCCCTGGTACTTCTTCGCCGTGTGCGGGACGCGGGACAGGGCGAGCGTGATCTTCCTGCCGTCCGGCTCCCCGTGGTTCAACGGCACTTTCAGGGTGGTGCACTGGAGCGTCGGGTAGTCGGCGGTGGCGCACTTCTTCCAGGCGAGCTTCGCCGTCGGCACGGCGGCCAGGGCGCCGTTCGCGCCGGCCGGGACCGCCGTGACCATTCCGGCCAGCACGGCGGCGGCACCGCACAGAGCAGCTGCGCGTTTCTTCATCGTCAGGCCTCCCAGGACGGAGGATTTCGGGCCGTGCAGACCACGGCCTTCGTCGCATCGTCCCGGAGCAGGCCCCCGAAGGAACTCGTTCCGGAGAGAGTTGACCCCATCGGGGGCGCGAGAAGCGCCCGGATGCCCCGAGGAGGGTCAGAGCAGCGTCAGCTGCGTCGGTGCCGTGTCGGGGACCGGCTCCGGCGCCACCGGCTCGCGCGCCGGTGTCCGTCGCGGAAGCTCCGCGCGCCTGGGTCCCATGCCGTACTCCTGGGCCAGCTCGTGGACCTGACGGGTGATCTGCCGCTGGTACCACTTGGGGGCGTAGGCGCCCTCCGCGTACAGCAGCTCGTACCGCCGTACGAGTTGGGGGTGGTGGCGTTCCAGCCAGGCCATGTACCACTCGCGGGCGCCGGGCCGCAGATGCAGCACCAGCGGGGTGACCGAGGTGGCGCCGGAGGCGGCGATCGCCCGCACGGTGGCGCGCAGCCGGTCGGGGTGGTCGCTGAGGAAGGGGAGCACGGGAGCCATCAGCACCCCGCAGCCGATACCGAGGTCGGTGAAGGCCCGCACCACGTCGAGCCGGCGCTCCGGGGCGGGTGTGCCCGGCTCGACCGTGCGCCACAGCTCGGGGTCGGTGAAGCCGACGGAGACCGAGATGCCGACCTCGGTGACCTCGGCGGCCTGACGGATCAGCTCCAGGTCGCGCAGGATCAGCGTGCCCTTGGTGAGGATCGAGAAGGGGTTCGCGTGATCACGCAGGGCGGTGATGATGCCCGGCATCAGGCGGTAGCGGCCTTCGGCGCGCTGGTAGCAGTCGACGTTGGTGCCCATGGCGATGTGCTCGCCGTGCCAGCGCGGTGCGGCGAGCTGCCGGCGCAGCAGCTCGGGCGCGTTGACCTTCACCACGATCTGCGAGTCGAAGTCGAGGCCCGTGTCGAGGTCCAGATAGCTGTGGGTCTTGCGGGCGAAGCAGTAGACGCACGCGTGGGAGCAGCCGCGGTAGGGGTTCACCGTCCATTCGAACGGCATCCGGGAGGCGCCCGGCACCCGGTTCACGATCGTCCTCGCCCGGACCTCGTGGAAGGTCATGCCGCGGAACTCGGGGGTGTCGAAGGTGCGGCTCGTCACCAGGTCCGCGCCGAACAGCGCGGCGTCCCGGGCCGTGGCGGGGTTCTCGGCCAGATGGTCCCAGCGCATGGACGCCTCCTCGGTTGCTCTCCCCCCAGAATAGAACACATGTTCCCTTGATCGTGCGAACTGGTTTTCGAACATCGTGTGGAGGTCTCGTCGGGGGCCCTCGGGGCCGCTCGATCCGAGGCCTCGGGGGCGTCCGCTCGGGGCCCTTGGGGCACCCCGATTTGGGCCGTCCGGCCGGGGGGTGGTTGGCTTTCCGCACATCCCCGAGTTACCAAGTGCTGGAGGAAGTGCAATGGCGCAGGTCGAGGCCACGACCGAACGAGTCGTAGCGGCGGACGCGGAGACGGTGTTCGACACCCTGGCCGAGTACAACGGCGCGCGCGAGAAGCTGATGCCGCAGCACTTCAGCGAGTACGAGGTGCGCGAGGGCGGCGACGGCGAGGGCACCCTCGTCCACTGGAAGCTCCAGGCCACCAAGAAGCGCGTGCGCGACTGCCTCCTGGAGGTCACCGAGCCCTCCGACGGCGAGCTCGTCGAGAAGGACCGCAACTCCTCCATGGTCACCGTCTGGCGGGTCACCCCGGCCGGCGAGGGCAGCTCCCGCGTCGTCGTCGTCACCACCTGGCAGGGCGCCGGCGGCATCGGCGGCTTCTTCGAGAAGACCTTCGCCCCCAAGGGCCTCGCCCGCATCTACGACGCCCTGCTCGCCAACCTCGCCGCCGAGGTCGAGAAGTAACCCGGAGCGGGAAGGATGCCCGGTCCAACGGGCGATCATCCGGGGCGCGTTGCCGTCCTCACCGGTTCGAGTGGATCTCCGTGACGCTCCCCGGAATGCCGTAACTCGCCGCACTTGCCGACAGTTGCCGCTTAACGCGGGAATTGTCGGTAAGTGCGACGAGGGGAGCGGTACGCATGGGCGCGACCACACTGGTGAAGGACGAGCCGACCACCACACCCGCTCCACCGCCACCGGCGGACGGACCTCCCCCGCTCGGTCCGCACCGCGTCCGGCTGGTCTTCTCCGCCCTGCTGCTCGTCCTGCTCCTCGCCGCGCTGGAGCAGATGGTCGTCGCCACCGCCCTCCCCGGGATCGCCGGTGAGCTGCACGGCGCGGACCGCCTGTCCTGGCCGGTCACGGCGTATCTCCTCACCGCCACCGTCACCCTTCCCGTCTACGGCAGACTCGGCGAACTCCACGGCCGCAAGGGCGTCCTGCAGTTCGCGCTCACGGTCTTCGTGGCCGGTTCCGCGCTCGCCGGGTTCTCCCGGACCATGGACCAGCTCATCGCGTTCCGCGCACTCCAGGGCATCGGCGCCGGCGGCCTCATGATCGGTGTGCAGGCGATCATGGCCGACATCCTGCCGTCCCGGAACCGGGGACGGTATCTGGGCCTGGTCGGCGCCGTGTTCGGCCTCGCCTCCGTCGCGGGCCCGCTCCTGGGCGGCCTCCTCATGGACCACCTCACCTGGCGGTGGTGCTTCCTCCTCAACGTGCCCGCCGGGCTCCTCGCGCTGGCCGTCGTCAGCTTCGCGCTGAGACTTCCGAGGCCCACGGCCGAGGGACGCCTCGACGTCCTCGGGGCCCTGCTGCTCGCCACCGCCTCGACCTGCGTGGTCCTGCTGGCGAGTTGGGGCGGCACCACGTACGCCTGGAACTCACGGCCCGTCCTCGGTCTCGCCGCCGGCGCGGTCGTCGCGACCGCCCTCTTCCTCGTCGTCGAGCGGATCGCGCCCCAACCCCTCGTCCCACTACGGCTGTTCCAGGACCCCGTCTTCGTCGTCACCGGCCTGGTCGGGATCGCCATCGGCATCGCCCTCTTCTGCGCCGCCGGTTACCTGCCGGTCCAGCTGCAGATGGCCGGCGGGATCTCCGCCACCGAGGCCGGGCTGCTGATGCTGCCGATGACGGCCGGCATCGTCGGCGCGTCCGTGATCTCCGGCAGGCTCATCGGCCGCACCGGGCACTACCGGACGTACCCCGTCCTCGGCTGCGCCCTGACCGCGCTCGGCGTGTGGCTGCTGTCCCGGCTGGAGACGGACCCGCCCCGGCTCCAGTTCGGCGTCTGGACCGCCGTCCTCGGCGCGGGCATCGGCATGGTGATGCCGGTTCTGATCCTCGCCGTGCAGAACTCCGTACGCCCCGAGGACATCGGGCCCGCCACCGCGGCCGGCAACTACCTCCGGCAGATCGGCGGCAGCGTGGGCGTGGCCGCCTTCGGCGCGCTCCTCACGGCCCGGCTGACCGACCGTCTCCCGCAGCGCGCGGGCGCCGTGCTCCCCGATCCCGGCTCCCTCACCCCGGACCTCGTCCACGCCCTGCCGGAGCCCCTGCGCGACGCCTACGTCCAGGCCTATGCGCAGGCCATGCCGAGGATCTTCCTGTACCTCACGCCGGTGCTCGTCCTCGGGCTCCTCGTCGCCTGTTTCCTCAAGGAGAGGATCCCTGTGCCCCTCGACGAGGTCGCCGACGACCACGCCTCCGAGCCCGGGCCTTCGGACTCGCCCTCCGCCCAGATCCCGCAGGCGCGTTCGCCGTACGCCCCCGGCGTCCCCGTCCGCGGCACGGTCCAGCACTCCGACGGCTCCGTCGTGCCCCGGGCCGCGCTCACCCTCATCGACGCCGGAGGCCGGCAGACGGGGCGCGGCGGCAGCGGCGACGACGGGCGGTACGCGCTGTCCACGCCCGGGCCGGGGGCGTACGTGCTGATCGCGGCCGCCGGGGGCCACCAGCCGCAGGCCGTGAGCGTCACCGTCGGGGAGCGGCCCGTCGAGGTCGACATCGTGCTCGGTGGCGCGGGACGCCTGGCCGGGACGGTACGGACGGCGGACGGCCGGGCGGTGGGCGACGCGACCGTCACGCTCACCGATGTGCACGGCGAGGTCGTCGTGACCACCCGCAGCGGGGAGGAGGGCGAGTACCTCATCACGGAGCTGGTCGCCGGGGAGTACACCCTCGCCGCCGGCGCCCACTCCTACCGGCCCGCCGCGCTGCCCGTCACCGTCCGGGCCGCCCGCGAGACGCGCCAGGACATCGAGCTCACCGGGGGCGCCGTCCTGCGGGGCACGGTCCGCGCCGCGGGCGGCCGGCCGGTGGAGGACGCCCGCGTGACCCTCCTCGACGCCGCCGGGAACGTCGTCGACACGATCACCACCGGCATCGACGGGACCTTCCGCTTCGTCGACCTCTCCTGCGGCGAGTACACGGTCATCGCCACCGGGTACCCGCCCGTCGCGACGGTGCTCCAGGTCGTCTCGGGCTCCAGGACGGAACAGGACCTCCACCTCGGGTACGCGGACTGAGGGGCCGGACACGCGGGGGGCGTGCGAGTCATCGTGCGCCGCCCGCGTGGCCTGCGCGCGCCGGAGGCTCCTACGGGGCAATTCGCGTATTGCCACACATCGCAACGCTACTCAGCCGTACGGTAGTGAGGGCGGCGCAGATCTTGCGAGCCGTGGGGAGAAAGGGCCTTGGCCATGGACCGTGGCACCGACACGGGCGCGACTACCGGCCCGGGAGCCGGTCACGAGACGCCGGAGCACGGCGCGGCCGGCCGGATTCCCCTCGCCGTGGTCGTCGTCGACCGCGCCGGGCTCGTGTCGCACTGGAGCTCCGGCGCACGCCGGCTCTTCGGCACGGCCAAGGACGACGCGGTGGGCCACCCCGCCCTCGACCTGCTGCCCGTCTCCGGCGCCCTCCCGGACGAGGACGACAGCCCGTCCCGCGCGGCCTACGGCGCGTACGACGCCCTCGGGCAGGACCCTTTCGGGCACGATCTGGGGACCTCGCTCGACGGGCAACTGTCCTACCCGGCGGCCGGCCGCGCCCGCCTCACCGTGCCCGGCCGCGACCGGATCGACGTCCTGTGGTGGGCGTACCCCCTGGTCGGCCCCGGCCGGGAACGGCTCCTGGTGCTGGCCGCCGACGCCGAGACCCTGCGGCGCGAGGACGGGGCGGTCGTCGCCGTCGAACGCATCGCCCCCGGCTTCGCCCTGCACACCGACTTCCCCGGCGCCGAGGAGCTCGCCCGCAGGCTCCCCGAGATCCTGCCCAGCATGAGCGTCGACGAGAGCGCCCGCATCGTCGCCCAGGTCCTCGAACTGGGCTATCCGGTGCTGGAGTTCAGCCAGAACGACCGGGTGCCCGTCACCCCCGACTGGGGCGTGCCCCGGCGCGCGGAGCGACGGGCCCGCCGTGCACGGGCCGCGCGCGCCGTCGCGGAGGGGCTGCCGGTGCCGGCCGACGCGCGGGACGAGCGCGAGGACCTCGAACACGCGGCCGTACGCGAGCGCCTGGAGTTCCTCAACGAGGTCAGCGGACGCATCGGCACCTCCCTCGACCTCTCCCGGACCATCGTCGAGGTCAGCAGGGCGGTCGTGCCCCGCTTCACCGACGTCGCCGGCACGTATCTGCGCGAACAGGTCGTCGCCGGTGAGGGGTTCCCGGACGGGGTGCCCGACACGACGACCATGTGGCACCGGGTGGCCGTCGAGCACACGGACGAGCCGGGCCGCTGGGACGACGTCGTCCCCGTCGGCGAGGCCATGCCGTTCCCGGCGCACACCCCGTTCTTCCAGTGCATGACCACCGGCGAGCCCGTCCTCGTGCCGCGCATCAGCGAGCAGATGGGGCACGCGATCGCCACGCAGTTCGAGAAGCGCGACATCCGCCCGCTGATCACGGGCCGCTCCATGCTGGTCGTGCCCCTGAAGGCCCGCAACGTCGTCCTAGGCTTCATGATCCTGCTGCGCCACCCGGAGCGCGAGGTCTTCGACGACATGGACCGCGTCACCGGCGCCGAACTCGCCGCCCGCGCGGGCCTCGTCCTCGACAACGCCCGCATGTACACCTACCAGGAGAACGTCGCCGAGACGCTCCAGGACAGCATGCTGCCGCAGATCGAGGCCCACATGACGGGCTGCGACATCGCCACCCGCTATCTGCCGGGCACCCTGCTCGGACGGGTCGGCGGCGACTGGTTCGACTCGGTGAAGCTGCCGGGCGCCCGCACCGCCCTGGTCGTCGGCGACGTCATGGGGCACGGCCTCAACTCCGCCGCGATGATGGGGCAGTTGCGCACGGCCGTGCAGACCATGGCCGCCCTCGACCTGCCGCCCGCGCAGCTCCTGCGCAACCTCGACGACCTCGCCCAGCGCCTCGGCGAGCACTATCTCGCGACCTGCCTCTACGCCGTCTACGACCCCATCGCCGGCGAACTCCACCTCGCCAACGCCGGGCACATCCCGCCCGTGCTGGTCCGCGCGGTGGACGGCCGCAGCGAACTCCTCGACCTTCCGACCGGCGCCCCCATCGGCGTCGGAGGAGTCGCTTTCGAGGCGGTACGCGTGCGCGTGGACCCCGGCGACCGGCTCGTGATGTGCACCGACGGGCTGGTCGAGATGCGCGGCGAGGACATCGGCGTGGGCCTCGCGACGCTCTGCGAGTCGGCCGCCCACCCGGCCGCCTCCATGGACGACGCCTGCGACACCATCATCCGCGCCCTCAACACCCGCGGCGGCCGCAAGGACGACGTGGCCCTGCTGATGGCACGGCTGGGCGGCATCGAGCCCGAGGACGTGGCCGAGTGGCGTCTCGCCCCCGACCCGGCCGAGGCGGCCCGCGCCCGCGCCGCCGTCCGCGAACAACTCTGCGTCTGGGGCCTCGACGCCCTCACGGACACCACCGTGCTCCTGGCCGGCGAACTCGTGACCAACGCCGTACGGCACGCGCGCGGGCGCCGCGTCGAACTGCGACTGGTCCGTGGCGACACCCTGCTGTGCGAGGTCTACGACGACGACCCCACCCTGCCGACCCTGCTCAGCGCGGCACCGACCGACGAGTCCGGCCGGGGACTGCGTGTCCTCACCACCCTGGCCCGCGAATGGGGGACCAGCCGGACGGGCGCGGGCAAGACCGTGTGGTTCGAACTGACCCTGCCACGGCGGCGCTGACACGCGGGCGAGGCCTGCCCGCACCGGCTTCCGACCGGGGCGTGCGGGGCGCTCGGGGGCGCGCGTGAGCCGGACGGGGGATGAAGGTACGCGCACGGTGCTTGTCTGCGGCTGCCGGGCACGGTAGACCGATCTGGGCCGTCGGAGCGGCGGCCGTGTCGCTGGTCGGGGGTGTGGCATGAGCGTGACGAGTCGGTACCGGGAGGCCTGGGAGGGGTTCTGGCGGGAGGCTCCCGACGAACCGGGCGCCGTCTTCTGGGACGCCGGGCCCGAACGGACCGCAGCCGTCCATCTGGCGCTCTTCGAGCCGTACTTGACGGCGGCCGCCCTCCCCCTCGTCGACCTCGGCTGCGGCAACGGCACCCAGACCCGCTACCTGGCCGACCGCTTCCCCCGCGTCATCGGCGCCGACCTCTCCACCGCCGCCCTCGACCTGGCCCGCCGAGCCGACCCCGACGGCCGGGCCGACTACCGGGTGCTCGACGCGGCCGACAAGACGGACGCCGAAGCCCTCCACGCCGACCTCGGCGACGCCAACGTCTATGTGCGCGGCGTCCTCCACCAGTGCGAGCCCGACGACCGCCAACGCCTCGTCGACACCGTCGCCACGCTGCTGGGTGAACGCGGCCGGGTCTGCCTCGTCGAGCTCTCCGAGGCCGCGAAACCCGTCCTCATGGGCCTCGCGGCCGACCCGGCCGGCCCTCCCGCCAAGCTCGCCCCGATCTTCCGCCACGGCATCGCCCCCGGCGAGGTCACCGACGCGGCGGTCCCGGAGTACCTGCGCGCCGCCGGCCTCACCCTCGTCACCAGCGGCGAACTCCCGCTGGTCACCACGGAACACACGGCCGAGGGAACCCGTCTCGAACTGCCGTCCAGGTGGTACGTGGCGGGGCGCACGGCTTGAGGCCGAGCGTCGCGGGTGGACGGCGAGTGACGACACCCCGGCCCCCCGCCTCGGTGGACAGCGCCTGTGGACAGTGCCTGCGGTGGCCGGCAGAGGCGCTGGGAGGGCCGGCGGCGGGGCTCGACACGGCTGGACGACGACCCAGGTCAATGGAGCGTGGGTCGGTAGACGAGCTCCTGGATGTGACCGTCGAGGGTGCGGTGCTCGATCAGCTCCAGATCGAAGTCGGCCGCACCCCGGAAGATCGGGTCCAGCCCGGTCTCACCGGTGATGACGGGGAAGAGCGTCACCTGCAAGCGGTCGACCAGGCCGGCGGCCATCAGCGCCCGGTTCATCGACAGGCTGCCGTGCGAGCGCAGCGGCACCTCGGACTCCGCCTTGAGCCGGGCGACGACATCGACGGCGTCACCGCTCACGACGGTCGCGTCCGGCCAGTCGAGGGGGCCCGCCAGCGTCGTGGACACCACCGTTGCCGGCAGGCTCCTCATACGAGTGACCCATGGGTCACGCACGTCGGACTCCTCGGTGCTCGCGGCCAGCATCCCCGCGAATGCCCGATAGGTGTTGGCCCCGAAGACCATCCGCTGCTCCGGGCCGTACTGGGCGAGGCGGTGGTCGAGCAACTCGGGGCCCTGCTTGCCCCAGTAGCCGGTCCAGTCGGCGCCGGCGGCGCCGTAGCCGTCGAGGCTGGAAAAGACGTCGAAGGTGTAGGCGGCGGTCATGTCGTTCTCCTCGGGTGCGGTTGATCGGTTCGGTCACCGTGGCACCCCAAAGACCCGGCACGCTTCCGAAACTCATCGGCGTGCCCACCACAACAGGCTTCGAGCACTCAAAGGAAGGAACCGGGGGCGCGAACGGCCTCCGGACGTCCGGCACCAACCCGCCGTGCCGTCTGCAGCGTGACGGTGCGTGCAACGGGCAGTACGCCCGGGCCGTCGCCGCCTGGCCGCGCGGGGAAGGCGGCTGCCCTTCCCCGCGCCGACGCGTAACGTGAAGCAGCATGAAGATCCTCATCAGCGCCGACATGGAGGGCGCCACCGGTGTCACCTGGCCGGCCGACGTGCTGCCGGGGACACCGCAGTGGGAGCGGTGCCGTTCCATGTTCACCTCGGACGTGAACGCCGCCGTGCTCGGCTTCCTCGACGGCGGGGCCGACGAGGTGCTGATCAACGAGGCGCATTGGACCATGCGCAATCTGCTGCTGGAGGAGCTGGACGAGCGCGCGCAGATGCTCACCGGGCGGCACAAGGCGCTGTCCATGGTGGAGGGCGTGCAGCACGGGGACGTGGACGGCATCGCCTTCGTCGGCTACCACGCGGGTGCCGGGATGGAGGGCGTCCTCGCCCACACCTACCTGGCGAACTCCATCACCGGGGTGTGGGTGAACGACGAGCGGGCCAGCGAAGGGCTGCTCAACTCGCATGTGGTGGCCGAGTACGGGGTACCGGTGGTGCTGGTGACCGGCGACGACGTGGCGTGCGAGGACGCCCTGGGCTATGCGCCCGAGGCGCTCAAAGTCGCGGTCAAGGACCATGTGTCGCGGTATGCGGCGGTGTGCCGCACCCCGGCGAGAACGGCCGCCGACATCCGCGCGGCGGCGAAGGAGGCGGCGGCGCTCGCCGTACGGCACGCACCGGTCAGGGGCGGCCCGTTCACCGTGGCGCTGGAGTTCGACGCCGAGCACCTCGCGATGGCCGCGACCGTGGTGCCCGGGGTGGTCCGTACCGGTGAACGCAAGGTCGCGTACACCAGCCCGACCATGTACGAGGGAATCCGCACCTTCAAGGCGGTCACCACGATCGTCTCGGCCGCGGTGGAGGAGACATATGGCTGAGCAGACGGCACCCGTGGACCAGCGGGCGCTGGACGAGGTGGTCCGGTTCACCTCCGACCTCATCCGGATCGACACCACCAACCGCGGCGGCGGGGACTGCCGGGAGCGGCCGGCCGCCGAGTACGCCGCCGCACTGCTGGCCGAGGCGGGCCTGGAGCCCACGCTGCTGGAGCGCACCGCCGGCCGGACCAACGTGGTGGCGCGGATCGAGGGCACCGACCCGTCGGCGGACGCCCTGCTCGTCCACGGTCATCTGGACGTCGTGCCCGCCCAGGCTGCCGACTGGACCGTGCACCCGTTCTCCGGGGAGATCCGCGACGGCGTGGTCTGGGGACGGGGCGCGGTCGACATGAAGAACATGGACGCGATGATCCTCGCCGTCGTACGGCAGTGGGCGCGCACCGGCGTACGCCCCCGCCGGGACCTCGTGATCGCGTTCACCGCCGACGAGGAGGCGAGCGCCGAGGACGGATCCGGGTTCCTCGCCGACCGGCACGCCGCTCTCTTCGAGGGCTGCACCGAGGGCATCAGCGAGTCGGGGGCCTTCACCTTCCACGACGGCGGCGGCCGCCAGATCTACCCGATCGCGGCGGGGGAGCGCGGCACCGGCTGGCTGAAGCTCACCGCGCGCGGCCGCGCCGGCCACGGCTCCAAGGTGAACCGGACCAACGCGGTGACCCGCCTGGCGGCGGCCGTCGCCCGGATCGGCGCGCACGAGTGGCCCCTGCGGCTCACCCCGACCGTCCGCGCGGCCCTCACCGAACTCGCCGCGTTGTACGGCGTGGAGGCCGACCTCGACGCCCCGGGCGGCGTCGACCGGCTGCTCGACAAGCTCGGCCCGGCCGCCGCCCTGGTCGAGGCGACCGTGCGCAACAGCGCCAACCCGACCATGCTGGACGCCGGTTACAAGATCAACGTGATCCCGGGGGAGGCCGCCGCCCGTGTGGACGGACGGTATCTGCCCGGCGGCGAGGACGAGTTCAGGGAGACCCTCGACCGGCTCACCGGACCGGACGTGGACTGGGAGTACGAACACCGGGAGGTCGCCCTCCAGTCACCGGTGGACTCGACGACGTACGCGCGGATGCGGGCCGCCGTCGAGGAGTTCGCGCCCGAGGGGCACGTGGTGCCGTACTGCATGCCGGGCGGCACGGACGCCAAGCAGTTCTCACGGCTCGGCATCACCGGCTACGGCTTCTCGCCGCTGAAGCTTCCCGAGGGCTTCGACTACGCGGCGCTCTTCCACGGCGTCGACGAGCGCGTCCCGGTGGAGGCGCTCCACTTCGGCGTCCGTGTGCTCGACCGCTTCCTGCGGGCGGCCTGACCGATGGGACTCGGGGGACGAAGGGACATGGGGGACAAGGTGCAGACCCTGGCGTACGGTTCGTGGCCCTCGCCGATCGACGCGGCGCTCGCCGCCGCGCACGACGGGCATCCCGAGTTCGTCGGCTTCGTCGGCGACGAGGCCTGGTGGACGGAGCCCCGGCCCACCGAGGGCGGCAGACGCACCCTGGTGCGGCGCACGGCCGACGGCACGGAGGCGTCGGTCCTGCCGGCCCCGTGGAACGTGCGCAGCCGGGTCATGGAGTACGGCGGGCAGCCCTGGGCCGGGGTCCTGCGGGACACCGGCCCCTTCGTGGTCTTCGTGAACTTCGCCGACCAGCGCCTCTACGGTTTCGAGCCGGGCGGCGAGCCCCGGCCGCTCACCCCGGTGTCGCCGGTAGGCGGCGGGCTGCGCTGGGTGGACCCGATGCCGCACCCGGAACGGGACGAGGTGTGGTGCGTCCTGGAGGAGTTCACCGGCGAGGGGCCCACCGACGTACGGCGGGTCGTCGCCGCGGTACCGCTGGACGGCTCGGCGGCCGAGGACCGCGGCGCCGTGCGGGAGCTGACCGACGACAGCAGGCGGTTCGTCACCTGCCCCCGTCTCTCGCCGGACGGCCGCCGTGCCGCCTGGCTCGCGTGGGACCACCCCCGGATGCCGTGGGACGGCACGTCCCTGCTGGTCGCCGAGGTGACCGGTGACGGTCGGCTCGGCACGCCCCGGCCCGTCGCGGGCGGCCCGGAGGAGTCGGTCGCCCAGGTCGACTGGGCGGGCGACGGCACCCTCGTGTACTCCAGCGACACCACCGGCTACTGGAACCTCTACCGCCTCGACCCTGATCACCCCGATCCTGACCGCCTCGACCCCGACGGCGGCGGCCGCACGGCCCTCTGTGCCCGGGAGGAGGAGTTCGGCGGCCCGCTGTGGAAGGTCGGCTGGCGCTGGTTCGCGCTGCTGGAAGGCGGGCTCGTCGCCGTGATCCACGGGCGGGGCGCCACCGCGCTCGGCGTCCTCGACCTGGAGACCGGCCAGGTCGTGGACGCGGCCGGACCGTGGACCGAGTTCGCCCCCTCGCTCGCCGTGCGCGGCGGCCGGGTCCTCGGCATCGGCGCCAGCCCCCGCAGCGCGTACGAGGTGGTCGAGCTGGACGCCGCCACCGGCGACGCCCGGGTGATCGGCGCCGCGCACGACGACCCGGTGGACCCCTCCCACTACCCCGAACCCCAGATCCGCAGCTTCCTCGGCCCCGCCGGACGCGAGATCCACGCACACGTCTACCCGCCCCACAACCCCGGCTGCGTCGCCTTCAGCACCGAGCTGCCGCCCTACGTCGTCTGGGCGCACGGCGGGCCCACCAGCCGCGCGCCGCTGGTCCTGGACCTCGCGATCGCCTACTTCACCTCACGCGGCATCGGCGTCGCCGAGGTCAACTACGGGGGGTCCACCGGATACGGGCGGGAGTACCGCAACCGGCTGCGCGAGCAGTGGGGCGTCGTCGACGTCGAGGACTGTGCGGCCGTGGCGCTCGCCCTCGCCGACGAGGGCACCGCCGACCGGACCAGGTTGGCCATCAGGGGCGGCAGCGCGGGCGGCTGGACCGCCGCCGTGTCCCTGACCGCGACCGACGTCTACGCCTGCGGAACGATCCTGTATCCCATCCTCGACCTCGCGAACTGGGGGTCGGGGGAAACGCACGACTTCGAGTCGCGGTACCTGGAGAGCCTGGTCGGGTCCCTGGCCGAGGAACCGATGCGGTACGCGGAGCGGTCGCCCACCGAGCACGCGGACCGGATCACCGCGCCGTTCCTGCTGCTCCAGGGCCTCGACGACGTGATCTGTCCGCCCGCGCAGTGCGAGCGGTTCCTGGCCCGGCTCGACGAGCGGAGGGTGCCGCACGCCTACCTCGCCTTCGAGGGGGAGGGGCACGGCTTCCGGCGGGCGGAGACGATGGTGCGGGTCCTGGAGGCGGAGCTCTCGCTGTACGCGCAGGTCTTCGGGTTGAATCCTCCGGGTATCCCTACTCTGGAGCTCGCCAAGTGACACCCGTGACACCAGTAACGCCCGTGACCCCGCTGACCAGACCCGCTCGCCTCGTGCCCGGCGCCCGGGTGGCCGTCGTCGCGCCCAGCGGGCCGGTGGTCGAGGAGCGGCTCAGCGCCGGGCTGGACCTGCTGCGCGGCTGGGACCTCGATCCTGTCGTGGCGCCCCACACGCTGGACCGGCACCCCGAGTTCCCCTATCTCGCGGGCACGGACGCCGACCGTGCCGCCGACTTCCAGAACGCCTGGTGCGACCCGTCCGTGTCCGCCGTGCTGTGCGCCCGCGGCGGCTACGGCGTGCAGCGGATGGTCGACCTGCTCGACTGGGACGCGATACGGGCGGCGGGCCCCAAGACCCTCGTCGGGTTCAGTGACATCACCGCCCTGCACGAGGCGTTCGCCACCAGGGCCGGGCTGGTCACCCTGCACGGACCCATGGCCGCGGGCGTCGACTTCCTCAAGAACAGCCGGGCCCAGGAGCACCTGCGCGCCACCCTGTTCTCCCCCGAGACGGTCCGCACGATCCGGGCCGTCGAAGGGAGCACCGCCCTCGTACCGGGCCGCGCGCGGGGCGTGCTCCTCGGCGGTTGCCTCTGCCTGCTCGCCGCCGAGCTGGGCAGTCCCCACGCCCGGCCCTCCGCCCGGGGCGCCCTGCTCTGCCTGGAGGACGTCGGCGAGGAGACCTACCGACTCGACCGCTACCTCACCCAGCTCCTGCGCGCGGGGTGGCTCGACGGGGTCGCCGGCATCGTCCTCGGGTCCTGGGCGGAGTGCGAGCCGTACGAGAAGGTGCGGGCGCTGCTCGTCGACCGGCTCGGCGGGGTCGGGGTGCCGATGGTGGAGGAGTTCGGATTCGGACACGGGGAAGGGGCGCTGACGATCCCCTTCGGGGTGACGGCGGAGCTGGACGCGGAGGCGGGGACGCTGACACTGGACGAGCCGGCCCTGCTCTGACGCCCCCTCGCCACCGCTCGGCTCCCTGATCCACCGCCCGTCCCGCCCCTCCGCTCGGGCCTCCGGCTCCACCGCTCGGCTCCCCGGCCCGCCTCCCGGGGACGGCTCCCGTCAGGCGCATCCCGCTGGCTCGCGTCATCCTGGAGACATGAGCCCGAAGACATCGAAGCGAGTCGGGACGCACGGGCGGAAGCGGTGGAGCGAGACGCTGACCCCCGGCAGGGTTCTCGTGGGCCTGCTCGCCGTCCTCGCGCTCGTCTTCGTCTTCCAGAACACCCGGAGCACCGACATCCAACTGCTGGTCTCCGAGGTCACCATGCCCCTGTGGCTGGCGCTCCTCGGGACGGGCCTGGTCGGGGCGGTGTGCGGGGCGTACTTCATGAGACGGCGCGGGTGACGCCTGTCCGGACGTACCGTGGCGGGGTGTCCGAGAACGTTCGTCACCTCATCGAAGGCCCCCGCGTCGCGATCCGGCGCTTCACTCCCGAGGACGGGCCCGAGTTCGTCGCACGGGTGCGGGAGAGCAGGGAACTGCACCGGCCGTGGCTGTTCCCGCCGGCCACACCCGCGGCGTACACCGCGTACGCGGGACGGCTCATCGAGGATCCGACCAAGGCCGGGTTCCTGGTGTGCGAGAAGGACGGAGGAGGCATCGCCAGCTTCATCAACATCAACAACATCGTGGAGGGCGGTTTCCAGAGCGGCGCCCTCGGCTACGGGGCCTTCGCCCATGCCGCCGGGCGGGGGCTGATGGGGGAG
>NZ_JARGEE010000649.1:0-3418 GCF_033794485.1 Streptomyces sp. MB09-02B | reverse complement strand
AATTTTTGTCTTTTTGTTTTTTTTTTTTTTTTGTTAATACAGATCTACAAACACTATCAACGAAGGGCTTTTGGTGGGCAGGGGAACATGTTTATAAGGCACGGGGGGAGGTGCCCCCACCAAGGGGCTGCGCCCCTTTGCCCCCCTGGGTCGGTGTTCGGGCGGGTTCGGTGAGGGCTGGTCGCGCAGTTCCCCGCGCCCCTTTGGGGCGCGGGGGTTGACCCCGGCGGCTACGCCTGCACGATCGGTTCGCGGGTGAACAAGGTGCCCAGTTCCGGGGCGTTCACCCTCCTGTCCGCCAGCCTCAGGGCCTCCCAGAGCGTGACCTGGTTGGCGGTGAGGACCGGTTTGCCTAGTTCCTTCTCCAGGGTGGGGATGTGGGAGGCGGTGTGCAGGGCCGTGTCCGGCAGGAGGAGGGCGTCGGCGTCGGGGTGGTCGGCCGCGCGGGCGAGAGTGAGGACGTCGTCCAGGGTCCAGGTGCCCACCTCCGCGGCCGTGATGATGCCCGCGCCCCGGACGGAGAGGACCTCGATGCCGGCCGCCGCGAGGAAGTCGACGAAGAGACGGGCCACGTCGTCGGGATAGGTCGCCGCGACCGCGACCCTGGTGGCGCCCACCTCCCGGGCCGCGTGGGCGAAGGCGAAGGACGTGGAGGAGGCGGGGAGGCCCGCGGCGCGGGCGAGGGCGCGGATCTGGTCGTGCGCGCCCTCGTAGCCGTGGACGAAGCTGCCGCTGGTGCAGGCCCAGACGACGGCCTCCGCGCCGGACAGGCGGAGGGCCTCGCAGCCGGCGGCGAGCCGTTCGGGGGCGCCCATCTCGCGCAGGGCGTCGACGCGGTGGGCGTCCTCGCCGATGTCGGTGTGCACCACTTCCACCCGGATGTCGCTGCCGAGCAGTTGCTCCATGCGCGGATAGTCGTCCTCGGCGGAGTGGCCCGGGTAGAGGAAACCGAGTGCGGTCATGCCCAACCTTCCTGTTCTTCCGGCAGTACCGGCGGTGGCGGAACAGGTCCCGCACCGAACGTCTGCCTGGCCGACTCGTCGAGCAGAGCCTGGTACGGACCCACCGCCCGAGTACCCAGCTGACGCAGCGCCGCCCATATCGTCACCTGGTTGGCCGAGATCACCGGCATCCGCAGTTCCGCTTCCAGCTGCGGGATGACGTCGTAGGTGGGGAGGTTGGTGCAGGAGATGAAGAGGGCGTCCGGTTCGGTCGCGCTGACCGCGCGGTGGGCCATGGCGACGACGTCGTGGTACGGGACCTTCCAGATGTGCCGGACCAGGCCGAGCGAGGCGCGGCCCGTGACCAGGACGCCCGCCTCGGCGAGGAACTCCTCCAGGGACCGGGTGACCGAGACGGTGTACGGGGTGACCAGGGCGATGCGGTGCGCGTTCAGCTCGGCCAGGGCGGCGAGCATCGCGCCGGAGGTGGTGACGGCGTGCGCGGCGCCCGCGCGGGTCATCGCCTCGCCCATCGCGCGCTCCCCCGCGACCCCGCCGACGAAGCTGCCGCTGGTGCAGGCGTAGGCCACGACCTCGGGCGCGACCTCGTTCAGGGCCCGGACCGCCTCGTGCAGCGTCTCGTGCTCCGAGACCAGCCGGGCCAGGTCGAGGCTCACCTCGACGGGGACGTACGGGGTGCGCGTGAGGTGCAGGGAGACGTCGTCCGGGACCCAGCGCCAGAGCTCGCGGTCGAGGGCGAAGTCGAACGGGGCGATGACACCGACGCCGCGCTGCGGACGGGGTCCACCGAGGAAGGAGACGTTCATGACAGCCACCGGCCTCACGGAGAGAGATGTGCGGACGACAGAACGTGCGCAAGTCCGTGTTGACGAAGGTAGGTTCGGGTGCGAGCGTGGTCAATCAGTGCATGTCACACGCATCCCGTGGGGCCGGTAGAGCCGCTTCCGCATGTGAGGGGTTACTTTCGTCCATGACCTCGACTCCCCGACCGACCCTCCTCGTCCTCGACGCCGAACCACGTCCCCGGCTCGGGCGGCTCACCGGGCGGGCGACGGTCGAGTACGCCGACGCCTCGACGCTGGCCGCGCGGCTGCCGTACGCCGATGTGCTGCTGGTGTGGGACTTCACCTCCCGCGCGGTGCGGGACGCCTGGCCGGGCGACGGGCCCCGGCCGCGCTGGGTGCACACGGCCAGCGCGGGCGTCGACCATCTGCTCTGCCCCGAACTGGCCGCCACCGAGGACACGGTGGTGACGAACGCGCGCGGCGTGTTCGAGGCGCCGATCGCCGAGTACGTCGCCGCGCTCGTCCTCGCCATGGCCAAGGACCTGCCGCGCAGCTGGGAGTTGCAGGGGCGGCGGGAGTGGCGGCACCGGGAGGCGCTGCGGGTGGCGGGCGGCCGGGCGTGTGTGGTGGGGTCCGGGCCGATCGGGCGGGCGATCGCGCGTCACCTCAAGCTCCTCGGTCTGCACACGGCCCTGGTCGGGCGGACCGCGCGGCCCGGTGTCCACGGCCCGGAGGACCTCGACCGGCTGCTGGCCCGCGCCGACTGGGTGATCGCGGCCGCACCGCTGACGGAGGCGACGTACGGCATGTTCGACGCCCGGCGGTTCGGGGTCATGCAGCCGTCCGCGCGGTTCGTCAATGTCGGGCGCGGGCAGCTCGTGGTGGAGGACGCGCTCGTCGAGGCGCTGCGCAAGCGGTGGATCGCGGGGGCGGCGCTCGATGTCTTCGAGCGCGAGCCACTGGGCCCGGACGACCCGCTGTGGGACGTCCCCGGGCTGATCGTCTCGCCCCACATGAGCGGGGACACGGTGGGGTGGCGGGACGAACTCGGCGCTCAGTTCGTGGAGTTGTTCGAGCTGTGGGAGGCGGGCAAACCGCTGCCCAACGTGGTCGACAAGGAGCGCGGGTACGTGCCCGGGCACTGAACTCCCCTGGGAGGGGCCGGATGTCGGAGCTCACGGAACTGACCGCACTGTCCGCCGTGCGACTGGTCGAGGGGTACCGCAAGGGCGAGTTCGGTCCGGTGGAGGTGACTCGGGCGGCGTTGGAGCGGGCCGAGCGCGTACAGCCGGACGTCAACGCGTTCGTGCGGATCGACGCGGAGGGGGCGCTCGCGCGGGCGCGCGAGTCGGAGGCGCGCTGGCGGCGCGGGGAGCCGGCCGGGGCGGTGGACGGGGTGCCGGTCACCGTGAAGGACATCCTGCTGATGCGGGGCGGGCCGACGCTGAGGGGCTCCAGGACGGTTTCGGAGAAGGGGAGTTGGGACGAGGACGCGCCCTCGGTGGCCCGGCTGCGGGAGCACGGGGCGGTGTTCCTGGGGAAGACCACGACGCCCGAGTTCGGCTGGAAGGGTGTCACGGACTCGCCGCTCAGCGGGGTGACGCGGAACCCCTATGACCTCTCGCGGACGGCCGGGGGGTCCAGCGGGGGCGCGGCGGCGGCGGTCGCGCT
>NZ_JARGEE010000648.1:0-3423 GCF_033794485.1 Streptomyces sp. MB09-02B | reverse complement strand
GGCTGATTAAGGTTTTCTGCCTAGTCTAGTGGGCGGCGTCACCGTCATGGCGGACCCGGGCGCCTTCGTCGAGTTCAGCCTTCAGGGCGGCCTCGCGCCCGACGGCCGCTGCAAGGCGTTCTCCGACGACGCCGACGGCACCGGCTGGTCGGAAGGCGTCGGCGTCCTCGTCGTCGAACGGCTCTCCGACGCCCGCCGAGACGGCCACCGCGTCCTCGCCGTACTGCGGGGTTCGGCCGTCAACCAGGACGGGGCGTCCAACGGACTCACCGCGCCCAACGGGCCCGCCCAGCAACGAGTGATCCGTGACGCGCTGGCGAACGCCGGGCTGACGCCGTCCGACGTGGACGCCGTGGAGGCCCACGGGACGGGCACCCGGCTCGGCGACCCGATCGAGGCCCACGCGCTGCTCGCCGCGTACGGGCAGAATCGTGAACGGCCGCTGCGGATCGGGTCCTTGAAGTCGAACATCGGCCATGCCCAGGCCGCCGCCGGGGTGGCCGGTGTCATCAAGACGGTGCTGGCGCTGCGACACGGGGTGCTGCCGCGCACCCTCCATGTGGACCAGCTGTCGCCCGCCGTCGACTGGTCGGCGGGCTCGGTGGAACTGCTGACGGAATCCCAGCCGTGGCCGGAGACCGGCCGTCCGAGGCGGGCGGGCGTGTCGTCGTTCGGGATCAGCGGGACGAACGCGCATGTCGTCCTGGAGCAGGGGGAGGAGACGCCCGCCGGGGCCGGGGCCGCAACCCTTGCCAGTGCCAGTGCCAGTGCCAGTGCCAGTGCCAGTGCCAGTGCCAGTGCCAGTGCCAGTGCCAGTGCCGGTGCCAGTGCCGGTACTGGGTACGAGTCGTCCCGCGTGGCGCCCCTGACCGTCCCCACGCCGCTCCCTCTCGTCCTGTCGGCCGCGACCGAGGACGCCTTGCGGGCGCAGGCCGGGCGGTTGCGGGCGCGGCTCGCCGAGGCGCCGGCGGAGGTCGGTGTGGGCGCGCTCGGACACGCGTTGGCGGTGACACGTGCCGCGTTGCCGTACCGGGCCGCTGTCGTGGCCGCCGACCGGGAGGAGGCGTCGGCGGGCCTGGACGCCGTGGCTGCCGGGGCCGACTCCCCGTCGGTGTTCCGGGGGACGGTGGCCGAGGGACGGACCGCGTTCCTCTTCACCGGCCAGGGCAGCCAACGGGCCCGCATGGGGCGGGAGTTGGCCGCAGCCCAGCCGGTGTTCCGGCACGCCGTCGACGAGGTGGCGGCACACCTCGACGCGCATCTCGCGCGGCCCCTGGCGGAGGTGCTGGCCGACGAGAGCGGACTGCTCGACCGCACGGAGTACGCCCAACCCGCCCTGTTCGCCCTCGAAGTGGCTCTCTTCCGGCAGTTGGAGCACTGGGGGATCACCCCCGACCATCTGCTCGGGCACTCGGTCGGCGGGCTCGCCGTTGCCCATGCGGCCGGGGTGCTGTCGTTGCCCGACGCCTGCCGGCTCGTCGCGGCTCGCGGCCGGCTGATGCAGGCGCTGCCGGGGACGGGCGCCATGGCTGCCGTGGAGGCCACCGAGGCGGAGATGCTGCCAGGTCTCGCCGGGCGTGGCCACGAGCTCGCTCTCGCCGCCGTCAACGGCCCGACCGCCGTGGTGATCTCCGGCGACACCGAGGCCGTGGCGCGTACGGCGCGCGACTGGGAGCGCCGGGGCCGCCGTACCCGTGTACTGCGTGTCTCCCACGCGTTCCACTCGCCCCACATGGACGCGATGCTCGCCGACTTCGACGAAGTGGCCCGCTCGGTCACGTACCACCCGCCCGCCCTCTCCGTGATCAGCGACGTCACGGGAGAGCCCGCGTCGCACGAGGAGCTGTGCTCGCCCCGCTACTGGGTCCGCCACGCGCGCGAGACGGTCCGCTTCCACGACGGCGTACGCCGGCTGCGGGCCCTGGGAACGACGCGGTACGTCGAACTGGGGCCGGACGCCGTGCTCAGCGCCATGGTGCGGGAGTGCCTGGCGGAGGGCGGTGAGGATTCCGGCGCGGCGGAGCGGCACGGAGAGACCCAGGTCGCCGTGGAGCGGCCCGCAGGGGCCCGTACCTCCGTGGACCGGCCCGCAGGGAGCCGTACCTCCGCGGGGCGGGCCGACGCGCTCGTCGTGCCGCTGCTGCGCCGAGGCCGGCCGGAGCCGCTGAGCGCTGCGGTCGCCGTTGCCCGGCTGCACGTGACAGGGCGGACCCCTGACTGGTCGGCGGTCTTCGAGGGGCACCCGCCCGCCCCGTGCGAGGCCCTGCCGACGTACGCCTTCCAGCGCCGCCGCTACTGGCTCGCCCCCACGGCCGCGCAGGCTCCCGCCCCGCCCGGTACGACGCCGCTCGGCCACCCGCTGCTCTCCTGTGCCCTCACCCTCGCCGACGCCGGGCACACCTCGCTGACCGGCAGGCTCTCCCCGGCCGCCCATCCCTGGCTCGCCGACCGCGTGGTCGACGGCAGGGTGGTCGTCCCGGACCCGGTCCTGCTGGACCTCGCCGTCACCGCCGCGCGTGAGACCGGCTCCGGGCAGGTCGCCGAACTCCGGCCCACGCAGCCGCTGGTGCTGCCGGCGCGGGGCGCGCTGGAGGTACAGGTCACGGTCGGCCCGCAGAACGGCGTGCACGGCCACCGCCCCGTGACCGTGCACGCCCGCCCGGAGGGCGGAGACACCGGCTGGGTCCGGTACGCGGAAGGCACTCTGGCTCCCGCGATCCCGTCGGCCGTGGCGGTCGGCACCGGTGAGGTGGGGGAGTGGCCGCCGAGGGGCGCCGAGCCGGTCGAGGTGGACCCGGTCACCGACGGGTACGGCGCGGGGGCCGAGGTCACGTACGGGCCCGGTCTCGCCGCACTGCGCGCGGTGTGGCGGTGCGGCGGCGAGCTCTGGGCCGAACTGGTGGCACCGGACGCCGACGGTACGGCCGTCGACGCCTTCGGTCTGCACCCGGCGTTGCTGGAGGGGGTGCTGCACGCCCTGCGGCTGACTGGGGCGGAGGGGGACGACACGTGGTGCGGCGCGACCTTCCACGACGTCAGCGTGCCGGGCACGGCGACCGGACGGCTGCGGGCCCGGATCACCCCGGTTGACGCGGGCCCCGGCGACAGCGACGCTCCCGCCCACGCACGCGGTCTCGCCGAGGGTGATGGATACGCACCCGGTCTCGCCGACGGCTACGGACACGCACCCGGTCTCGCCCACGCAGACGGTCTCGCCGCCGGTCACGCTCACGAGGGCGGTCGGGGTGTCGGTTTCGGGGCCGGTGCCACCGTCCGGATCACCGACCTCACCGGACGTTCCGTCGCGGTCGTCGGCACGCTCACCTCGCGCCCCCTGCCCGCCCCCGCCGAGTCCTCCGGTGGTCCCTACGCCGATGCCGCGCCGTACGAACTGGCCTGGCGCCCCGTCGGGCCGCCTCCGGG
>NZ_JARGEE010000647.1:0-3435 GCF_033794485.1 Streptomyces sp. MB09-02B | reverse complement strand
GGTCGGCTGAGGGGATGAGGCTGGCTGAGGGGATGAGGCTGGCTCAGGGGATGGGGCCGTCGGCGGTGACGCGGCTGGCTGAGACGGCGCGATCGGCCCAGAAGATGGGGCCGACGGCGGGGATGCGGGCAGCTGAGGCGGGCCGGTCGGGCGAGGCGAGGCGCACGGATGAGGTGGTGCGGCCGACCGAGGCGAGGCGGGTGGCTGCGGCGGGCCCGTCGGCCGAGGCGAGGCCGGCGGCGCAGGCAGGGCGGCCGACCGAGACGGGGCGGTGGGGCGAGGCGGGGCAGCTGGCCGAGGCGGGGTCCACTCCTGGCGGAGCACCCTGGTGTGGGCCGTGGTCAGGTCCGTGCCCGGTGTCACGCCCAACTCCTCGGCCAGCAGCCGTCGTACGCGCTCGTACGCGGCCAGCGCCTCCGCCTGGAGGCCGGACGCGGCCAGGGCCATGATGAGGGCGGCGTGCAACGACTCGTCCAGCGGGTCGAGTTCGAGGGCCTGGCGCAGTCGGGTCAGCACCTGCTCGCTCCTCCCGCACAGAAGCGCCGCTGCGGCGGCCATCCTGGTCGTGCGGAGCAACTCGCGTTCCACTTCGCCGAACACGGCATGCTCCCGGACGGCGACGGGAATCCCCCTTGCCACCGGCCCGCGCCACTCGCCCAGCGCGTCCACGAAGTGCCGTGCCGCAGCCTCGGACCGCCCGGTGGCGGCGGCCCGCTTGCCCCGCTTGGTGAGCGCGCGGAAACGCAGCAGGTCGACCTCGTCCTCGTCGGCCTCCAGCAGATAGCCCCCGGCACGGCGCGGCAGCCGCCGTCCGGGCGCCCGGGGCGGCAGCCCGGGTTCGAGCAGCCGCCGCAGCGAACCGGCGTACCGGCGCACCACGTTCCTCGCACTCGCCGGCGCCCGCTGCGGCCACAGTACGTCGACGACGTCACCCAACGGCACCACATGGCCCACCCTCACGACCAACAGCCCCAACAGAGCCCGCTGTTGGGGGAACCCGAGGTCGAGTTCCACCCCGCCCCGGCGCACCCGAAGCGGCCCCAGCACATCGAACCTCAGCGACTCCCCCTGCGAGCCGAGGGGCCGGTGGCGCACGGCGTCGGTCACCCGGACCGCCCGCTCGTGGTGAGCAGGGCCCGCACCTGGTCGGCGTCCGGGTGACCGAGGGTGATGAGCAGGGTGAGGGCCTGTTGCCGTACCTCGAAGGCGCTGTCGTGGTCGCTCGTCGCGGCATGGGTGTCGCCGATGTCGACGAGTGTGCGGGCCTCCAGGTAGGGGACGCCCAACTCCCGGTAGAGGGCGAGCGCGTGGCCGTAGCCGAGAAGGGCGTTCGGATGGCGGCCGAGGTGGTGGTGGGCGTACGCGATGGTGTGCCAGGTCGCGGCCTCGCCGTAACGGTCGCCGAGTTCCTGGAGCAGGGCCAGGGCCCGGTGGCAGTGGCTCAGCGCCTCCTGGTGCTCGCCCAGCAGCGCGTGGTACCAGCCGACGGAGTTGAGGACACTCGCGTACGCGGCCCGGCGGCCGCTGTCCCGGAAGAGCTCCATGGCCAGCCGGTTGTGGCGGAGCGCGCCGGGCAGGTCCCCCTCCTGGTCGTGGGTCCAGCCGAGGCTGCGATGGGTGTCGGCCCGCCCGACGGTGTCGCCCGCCTCGGTGAAGAGCGACAGCGCGCGGTCCAGGCGGAGACGGGCCGACCCGTGCAGACCGAGCCGGCTCTCGGCCCGGGCCATTGCGCGCAGGCCCCTGGCCTCCCACACGGGATCGGCCGTCCGGAGCGCCGCGTCGAGCGCGATCCGCTGGACGGTCGTCCAGTCGTGCCAGTGCCCTCGCCGGTCGAAGAACGGCTCCAGCGACCAGGCGAGCAGACACGCCACCCGGTGGTGGCCGGACCGGGCCGCAGCCCCGACGACGGCCAGCAGCACCGGATACTCGGCCGCCAGCCAGGCCAGCGCCCGCGGGTGGTCGGCGAGCGGTTCGACGTGGACACCGGACGGGAGCGGCCCCGGCGGCACCGGATCCGCGTGCGGGGCGAGGAGCGGCTCGGCGGCGTGCGAGGTGTGCAGGTAGTACGCGTACAGCCGCGCGGTGGCCGCCTCCCGCCCGTCCTCCGGCTCTCGCTCGTCCTCCGGCTCCCGCCTGTCCTCTGGCTCCCGCTTGTCCTCCGGCTCCCGCCTGTCCTCCGGCTCTCGCTTGTCCTCCGGCTCCCGCCCGTCCTCCGGGAGTTCGGCCGGGTCCTGTTGCTCCAGGACTCCGGCCGGGTACTGCTCCTCCAGGACTCCGGCCGGGTCCTGCTCCTCCAGGAGTTCGGTCGCGTGGGCGCGCAGCAGGTCGTGCAGGGCGTACCGGCCGGGCGCGGGCTCGCCCACGAGGTGGACGTCGGCCAGTTCGGTGAGGAGCGACCGTGCGCGGCGCACGGACAGACGGGCGAGCGAGGCCGTCGCCGCCACGGAGAAGTCCGGGCCGGGATGCAGCGAGAGCAGCGGGAACAGGAGCGCCGCCTCGGCCGACACGGCCCCCAGCGACCACGAGAACACCGCCCCGACGTTCGCGGCCATGTCCGTCCGGCTGAACGCGTCCAGACTGCCGTGCGCCGCGCGCAGCTCCGCCGCCATCGCCGACAGCGGGAAGTCCGGGTGCGTGGCGGCCCGCGCCGCGACGCAGGCCAGCGCCAGGGGCAGCCCTCCACACAGGGCCGCGATCTCCGCCACCGCCCGTGCCTCTCCCGCGAGCCGTCCGGCCCCCAGTCTCCGTTCGAGGAACGACCGTGCCTGCGCGGCGTCCAGCGGACGCAGCGCCAGTGTGTGCGCGCCGTGCGCGGAGACCAGGCCCGAGAGCTGGTCGCGGCTCGTCACGATGGTCAGACAGCCGGGCGTGCCGGGCAGCAACGGCCGCACCTGCTCGGTGTCCCGTGCGTTGTCCAGCAGCACCAGGAACCGCCGGCCCGCCAGGAGGCTGCGGTACAGGGCGGCCTGGGCGTCGACGCCGTGCGGCACGCGATCCGGCGGTACGCCCAGCGCGTCGAGGAAGACCCGCACGGCCTCTCCGGCCTCCATGGCCCCGCCCGAGGGCGCGAACCCCCTGAGGTTGACGTAGAGCTGCCCGTCCGGGAAACGGTCCGCGACCTGGTGGGCCCAGTGCACGGCGAGTGTGGTCTTCCCGATGCCGGCCATCCCGCGGATGGCGCTGATCACTACGGTGCCGACGTGGTGCGCGGGGCCCCCGTCGCCGGGACTGCCTTCGCCGCCCACGCCCCCGACGCCGGGACTGCCGCCGCCGCTGCCGCTGCTGCTGCCGCCGCTGCCGCTGTCACCGTGGACGCCGCTGCCGCCGAGCCCGGTGAGCAGTGCCAGCACCTCGTCCAGCTCGGCGCGACGACCGGTGAACGTCGGCAAGTCATGGGGGAGTTGCGCGGGGACGGTGGTCGGGGCCGTGTGCGGG
>NZ_JARGEE010000646.1:0-3447 GCF_033794485.1 Streptomyces sp. MB09-02B | reverse complement strand
CCCGCTGTCCCCGCCTCCGCCACATGCCCCGGTCAGGACCAGACCGACGGCGATCACGACCGCCGCGCCCGCCCGCCCGAGGGACCTACGTTTCACGACCGCCGCACGGTCGACGCCGAGACCCATGTCGGTTCCTTAGGGAAATTGCCCGCTCTTGCCCTGCTATGTACGCCTTCCTCCAGCGTAGCCAAGCCCGCGGAACGGCGGCCTCCGCACTGTCGGCGTCCGTGTCCTGCGGGGCCGAAAGGCCGTTGGGGCGAGCATGAAGAAGATCATGACGCTGGCCCTGCTGCCCGCCGCCGCCTCGCCCTCGCCTCTCCCGCCCACGCGGACGCCACCGCCGACAACGACAGCAACGTCGGCCCCGGATTCAACGCCGCCAACAACTGGAACTTCAGCGCCGCCGCTGTCTGCTTCCAGGAACTCGCCGTCGTGCCGGTGGGTGGGGCGTGGAGCAGCGACACCGTCAACCGATGCGCGCACGGGAACCTGCTGGTCCGCGCCCGCTGATGGGGCCCGGCCGGGGTGTCGTGCCGCGTCGGCGGCCGGGATCGGCGCTCGGCCGCTGCGCGGTGATCGATCCCCGCCCTCATGTACACCTGATACATTTGTTACATGAGTGAGCCGGTGATCGAATCAATGGCCGAAGTCCGCAGTCACCTCGCCGACGTGATCGATCGCGCCCATCGGGACGAAACTCCGACGATCATCACTCGGCGCGGCAAGCAGGAAGCCGTCGTGATCGACATCCAGGAGTACCAGCGCCTGCGTGAGATCGCCGAGAACGCCGAAGAGGCATGGCTCAACCAGCTGGCCGACGAAGCCGAATCCGAGGGTACGGAGGGGTCGGTCTCACTCGAAGAGATGGCCGTCCTGCTGCGCACCCATCAGAGCTGACCTCATGGGGTACGTCACGCGCTTCACGCCGCACGCTCAGCGGGACATGCTGAAGGTTCCGCGCCCTGACGCGCTGCGCCTTCTGTACCGCCTCGCCGAGCTACGGAAGGCGATGGACGCGGGAGGCACCGAGTCGTTCGACATCAAGGCACTCCACGGGCACAGTGCCCGCTGGCGGCTCAGAGTCGGCGACTACCGCGTCGTCTACACCGTTGAGGGCGGCCAGTTGATCGTATGGGTCCTGGCCGTGGGCAACCGTCGCGAGATCTACCGGCAAGTTCCGTAGCTTCCGTGGTGCGGCGGGCTTCGTGGCGAGGTTGCGGTGCCTGCGTGTGGCGCTGAGCATGGGCCGAGGGGCCGCGACGGAGGGCGGTGCCTGGATGAGCTCGAACCGTGCGACCCGTACGTCCGACCGGGCGATTGCGTACGACGACGCTCGCCCCCCGCGCTGTCTGGTCACCGGGGCCACCGGGTACATCGGGGGGCGGCTCGTGCCGGAGTTGTTGGACGCCGGGTACCCGGTGCGGTGTCTGGCTCGGTCGCCCGGAAAGTTGCGGGATCACCCGTGGGCAGGGCGGGCGGAGGTCGTACGGGGGGACGTGACCGACGCGGAGTCCGTGACGGCGGCCATGGAGGGCGTGGACGTCGCGTACTACCTGGTCCACGCGCTGGGCACCGGGCGAGGGTTCGAGGAGACCGACCGGCGGGCGGCCGAGGTCTTCGGGGAGCGGGCGCGGGCGGCGGGCGTACGGCGGATCGTGTATCTCGGCGGGCTGACCCCCGCCGGAGTCCCGGAGCACGACCTTTCGCCGCATCTGCGGTCCCGCGCCGAGGTGGGCCGGGTGCTGCTGGCCTCGGGTGTGCCGACCGCGGTGCTCCGTGCCGCCGTGATCATCGGGTCCGGTTCGGCGTCGTTCGAGATGCTGCGCCATCTCACCGAGCGGCTCCCCGTGATGGTGACGCCGAGCTGGGTGCGCACCCGTATCCAGCCGATCGCCGTCCGGGACGTGCTCCGACTCCTCGTGGGGTGCGCACGGCTGCCGGACGACGTGAACCGGACCTTCGACATCGGCGGGCCGGACGTCGTCACGTACGAGCAGATGATGCGGCGGTACGCGGCCGTCGCCGAGCTGCCGAAACGGGTGATCGTGCCCGTGCCGCCGCTCACCCCTCGGCTGTCCAGTCTGTGGGTCGGCCTTGTCACCCCGGTGCCGGGTGGTCTCGCGCGCCCGCTCGTCGAGTCGCTGAAGCATGAAGTGGTGTGCGGCGAGCGGGACATCGTCCGGTACCTGCCCGACCCGCCGGAGGGGCCGGTCGGCCTGGACCGGGCGATCGCGCTGGCCCTGCGGCGCGTGCGGGACGCGGACGTGGCCACCCGGTGGTCCTCGGCCTCGACGCCCCGCGCGCCCAGCGACCCGTTGCCCACCGACCCCGACTGGGCGGGCGGCAGCCTGTACGAGGACCGCCGGGAGCGTGCGGTGGCGGCGTCGCCGCAGGCGCTGTGGCGGGTGGTGGAGGCGATCGGCGGCGAGAACGGCTGGTACTCCTCGCCGCTGGCCTGGTCCCTGCGCGGGTGGGCGGACCGGCTGGTCGGCGGGGTCGGTCTGCGCCGGGGCCGCCGCGACGCGACCCGGCTGCGGATCGGCGACAGCCTCGACTTCTGGCGGGTCGAGGAGATCGAGCCCGGCCGGCTGCTCCGCCTCCGCGCGGAGATGCGGCTGCCGGGGCTGGCGTGGCTGGAGATGACCGTCGGCCGGGACGAGGAGGGGCGCACGGTCTACCGGCAGCGCGCCCTGTTTCATCCGCACGGGCTTGCCGGGCACGCGTATTGGTGGAGCGTGGCGCCCTTCCATGCGGCGGTCTTCGGGGGGATGGCGCGGAACATCGCGGCGGCGGCGGAGGCCGTGGCCCAGACGGACACCGCCCCCGAACCGGCCCGCACGCACTGACGAACGGGCGGGTCGGGAGAGGTACCGGCCGAGGTCAGGGCCAGGAACGAGGCGGTGAATCCCGCTCGGGCGGGTCCGAATCCGCCTCGGGCAACCGCATGCCGCGTGACTCGGCCACGCGCAGGGCGTCGGCCAGGCACTCGGTGAGGCGGATCGCGGCGTACCGCACCTCGGCGTTCGGCGACACGGGATCGTCCAGTACTTGGCGGGCGCGGGTGAGTACGTCGGCGCCCGTGGTGAGTTGCCGGGTCTCTGTCGTATCTGCCAGCCGCGACACGTACCCGCCCCGGCCGCTCGCCGAGAGAAAGCACGGCTTGCCGTCAGGGGACAGCCACGGCAGCAGACGGAGTGTGGTGAGGGGCGGGGGCTCGGGCTTCGGCTGCGCCTCCATCAGACAGCCACCTCGCCCACGCCGATGAGGTGCCGGTCGAGGTCGATCCCGAAGTCGGCGGCGAGCACGAGGGCGAGACGACGGTGCGCCTGCCGGTCACGCTCGTGCGTGTGGTCATGCGCGTGGTCGCGTTCGTGGGCGGCGAGGTAGGGGCGGACGAGCCGGTTCTCGGTGCCGTCGAGGGGGAGGTGGCGGCAGTAGGGAGAACGG
>NZ_JARGEE010000645.1:0-3453 GCF_033794485.1 Streptomyces sp. MB09-02B | reverse complement strand
GGGCCGAGGGTCGGCGCGCCCGGTGGGGCGGAAGGGGGTGCCGGCGGGACCGGCATGCGCTCCCCTCCGCACGCCATGCAGTAGCGCGCCTCGGCCGGGCCCGGTGTTCCGCAGTGCGGGCAGTAGGACGTCATGGAACCCCCGTCGTCGGACATCACCGGTACGTGCCGGTGTATCGACGGACGGTAGTTTCCGTTGACCGGTTCCCGTCAACAGAATTCCTCTGCGGACGTCCCCCGTACGGGTGAACTCCCGCTTCGCCAGCCCGACTTGCTCCCTAGGCCTCGGCCTTGAACCCTCGGTGCAGGGCGACGATCCCGCCCGAGAGGTTGCGCCACGCGACCCTGTCCCAGCCGGCCTTCCGGAGGCGCTCGGCGAGACCCGCCTGGTCGGGCCAGGCACGGATGGACTCGGCGAGATAGACGTACGCGTCGGGGTTGGACGACACCGCGCGGGCGACCGGCGGCAGCGCGCGCATCAGGTACTCGGTGTAGACGGTCCGGAACGGCGTCCACGTGGGGTGGGAGAACTCGCTGATCACGACACGGCCGCCGGGCTTCGTCACCCGGTACAGCTCACGCAGCGCGGTGTCGGTGTCCTGCACGTTGCGCAGGCCGAAGGAGATGGTCACCGCGTCGAAGGTGTCGTCCTTGAACGGCAGCCTCGTGGCGTCGCCCGCGGTGAACGGCAGCCAGGAGAGGCGCTCCTTGCCGACCTGGAGCATGCCGAGGGAGAAGTCGCACGGCACGACGTACGCGCCGGTCTGCGCGAAGGGCAGCGAGGAGGTGCCCGTGCCGGCGGCGAGGTCCAGGACCTTCTGCGCCGGGCGGGCGTCGACCGCCCGCGCGACCTCCTTGCGCCAGCGCCGGTCCTGTCCGAGGGACAGCACGTCGTTGGTCAGGTCGTACCGTTTCGCCACTCGGTCGAACATCGAGGCGACTTCGTGCGGCTGCTTGTCCAGGGATGCGCGGGTCACGGGCCCATTGTGGCAGTACGGGCCGGACGCCGGTGCGGCGCCCGGCCGTCGCCGTTCCTCCGACCCCGAGGACACGAAACACCCCCTAGCGGCGGCGGTGGACCAGGCGGCCCGCACACACCGTGGCCACGCAGACGTCGGCCCCGTCGAAGACCGCCAAATCCGCTCGGCCCGTTTCCACGATCGCCGCCGGCTCCGGGCGCGGCAGTACCGAAACGTGGTTGCGCTCGGCGGCCGACCGGAGTTCGGGGGTGTTCGCGTGCTGTTCCAGGACCGCCACCGCGCCCGACTTCAGCACCGCGTGGACACGTTCGCGGGGTGACGGAGCGTCCGGGAGCGGGCCCTCGTGCACCCGGCCGGGCCCGAGGACGCCGGGCCAGTGCCGTACCCGGGCGCCCGGATACCGCCGGCGAAGGTCCTCCGACGGGCCCACCGCCCGGACCCGGGTGCCGTCGACCACGACGGCACCGTCCTTGACCGGCTCCGGGTCGTCCCAGGTGCGCCGTACCTCGTCGGCGGCGTGGATCGTCAGCAAGGCGGCCCTAGTTGGAGGCGAGGATCTTCAGCTCGGGATGCGCCGTGCCGCCCTCGATCGCCGTGGAGGAGATGTGCGACATCACACGCGCGTCGACGGGGTCGTTCGCCGGGTCGTCGTGGACGACGAGGTGCTCGTACGTCGTGGAGCGCTGGGCCGGGACCCGTCCCGCCGTGCGGATCATGTCGATCATTTCCTGAAGGTTGGAGCGGTGCTTGGCGCCGGCCGCCGAGACGACGTTCTCCTCCAGCATGACCGAGCCGAGGTCGTCCGCGCCGTAGTGCAGCGTCAGTTGGCCCGCGTCCTGGCCGGTGGTCAGCCAGGAGCCCTGGATGTGGGCGATGTTGTCCATGAAGAGCCGGGAGATCGCGATCATCCGCAGGTACTCGAAGATCGTGGCCTGGGTGCGGCCCTTCAGGTGGTTGTTCATCGGCTGGTAGAGGTACGGGATGAAGGCGCGGAAGCCGCCCGTGCGGTCCTGGACGTCACGGATCATGCGCAGGTGCTCGATGCGCTCGGCGTTGGTCTCGCCGGTGCCCATGAGCATGGTCGAGGTGGACTCCACGCCCAGGTTGTGCGCGGTCTCCATGATCTCCAGCCAGCGCTCGCCGGACTCCTTGAGCGGGGCGATGGCCTTGCGGGGGCGCTCGGGCAGCAGCTCCGCGCCCGCGCCCGCGAAGGAGTCGAGACCGGCGGCGTGGATGCGCTGGATGGCCTCCTCGACGCCCACCTTGGAGATCCGGGCCATGTGCTCGACCTCGGACGCGCCGAGGGAGTGGATGACCAGCTGGGGGAAGGCCTTCTTGATCGCGGCGAAGTGCGTCTCGTAGTACTCCACCCCGTAGTCCGGGTGGTGACCGCCCTGGAACATGATCTGCGTACCGCCCAGCTCGACGGTCTCCGCGCAACGGCGCAGGATGTCGTCGAGGTCGCGCGTCCAGCCCTTGTCCTTGGCCTTCGGCGGGGCGTAGAACGCGCAGAACTTGCACGCCGTGACGCACACGTTCGTGTAGTTGATGTTCCGCTCGATGATGTACGTCGCGATGTGCTCCGTGCCCGCGTACCGGCGCTTGCGCACGGCGTCGGCGGCGGCGCCGAGTGCGTGCAGCGGGGCGTCGCGGTAGAGGTCGAGCGCCTCCTCCGGCGTGATTCTCCCGCCCTCGGCGGCACGGTCGAGAACGGACTGGAGATCGGCCTTCTCGGTCACCGGGGGCGTCCCTTTCGTAAGGAATCCAGAGGGGCGCGAAGCGCCTTCGTCATAAGGGTGGTGGGCGACGGGTGGGCGGACCAGGCCAGCCTACGCCAGGGGTTCGGATCGGCCGACGTCAGGCCGTCCGCCTGTGGATGACTTCATCGGGCGGGGGTCCGGTGTCAGGCCGCGTACGCCTCCAGCAGGAGGCTGACGTACGCTCCCGCGATCATGAACGGGCCCAGGGCCACCAGTTGTCGGCGCACGGCGCGGCGCCTGGCCAGCGCGACCACGGTGTAGGCGCTGCCGATGAGCGCGC
This sequence comes from Streptomyces sp. MB09-02B, assembly GCF_033794485.1. Taxonomy (NCBI): domain Bacteria; kingdom Bacillati; phylum Actinomycetota; class Actinomycetes; order Kitasatosporales; family Streptomycetaceae; genus Streptomyces; species Streptomyces sp. MB09-02B. The sequence goes on along the minus strand of NZ_JARGEE010000645.1, from coordinate 434 downwards.
CGGCGAACGTGCCGAGATACAGCGCGCCCCAGCCGTACCAGCCGAGGACGGCGCCGAGGCCGAGGGCCAGTTTCACGTCGCCGAAGCCGAGGGCCATGGGCCTGATGAGGAAGAAGAGGAAGTACAGGCCGCCGAGGGCGAGGCCGCCGTACAGGGCCGTGCGCCACTGGCCGGCGTGCTCGGGTACGAAGGCGACCGCGCCCAGGAGGGTGAGCGCCAGGGCCGCGAACGGGAGGGTCAGGGGGTCCGGGAGGCGTTGGGCGCCGAGGTCCACGAGGGTGAGGAGCACGCCGAGGGGGGCGAGGAGCAACCAGACGGCGAGTTCGGGGCGGGTGCCGGTGGTCAGGGCGAGGGTGGCGCAGATCAGGGCGGTGGTGATGGCGACGGTGGGGGTGTGGGGGCCGTAGGAGCAGGCGGCCGCGGTGGAGCGTGGG
>NZ_JARGEE010000644.1:0-3473 GCF_033794485.1 Streptomyces sp. MB09-02B | reverse complement strand
CCGGGATAGCGGTGGCCGTGGCCGCCGCGGTGCTGGCCAGCATCGGGGTGGGGGTGTACGCGCTGACCAGCAACGGCGGTGGCAGCGAGGGCAGTACCACCTCCCAGGGTTCCGGCGGTCAGGACGGCGGGCGCGGTGGCGACGGCGGCCGGGGCGGGCCGGGTGGCAACTCCGGCGGGCAGGGCGGTTCCGGGGGCTCGGGCGGCTCCGGTGGTCAGACGCCGGCGCCGGACGGGTCGGGGCAGCCGCCGCAGGAGGAGGGGTACGCCACCGACACGACCAGCGGCATCAGCATCCCCGTACCCGAGGGCTGGGTCACCTCACCGCTGCAGGTCGGCGCGCAGGTGACGACCGAGGCGTCGTACGAGTGTCCGGCCGACCCCACGAAGACCTGCACACGCGGCGGCGCCTACTCGACACCCGCCGAGCTGCTGAAGCTGAAGGCCACGACGGCAGAGGCGGCCGCCAAGGAGGACATCGCGCAGGCCGCCGAGGACGCCTACGGCAGCGAGGGCTACGGGAAGATCACCTCGCACGAGGAGCTGGCCTCCGAAGCGGTGACCGTGGCCGGCGAGAAGGGCTACTACGTCCGCTGGAAGGTGGTCACGGGCAAGGGTGACGACGGCTATGTCGAGTCGCTCGCCTTCCCGTCCCCCGCCGACTCCTCGCGGCTCGTCGTGGTCCGTTTCGGCATCGACGTGAGCGACAAGGCACCCAAGCAGTCGGTCATCGACGAGATCACCAAGGGCATCAAGGAGGCGGCGATCAGCGGGGGCGGCAGCGGCCAGGACGTGTGAGCCTTCGCACTCCGTCCGGCGCCCGGAACAGCCGGCCCACCGGCACCTCGGGCGACCACTGGCACCACCGGGCGGTCCACGGGCATCACCGGGCGGCACGTCGACGCGGTCTGCAGGCCCGTCGGCCCGGTTGCCGGCCCGGAACGTCGGCCCGGAAAGTCGGCCGGGTGGGATTCCTCTCCGCTCCAGAGGAATCCCACCCGGCCGGGGTTACGCGCCGCCCCCGTCCCCACGGTGCGGCGCGATCAGGTCGTCGTCCGGATCGATCCACGGACGGCGGCCTGAGCCTTATCCGAGGCCGAGCGTGGGGAGCACGGCCGCCTCCATGAACTTGATGATGTACGTCTCGTCCGCGTCCCGGCCCTCCAGGACCGGCCGGGCCCGCAGGACACCGAAGATCTGCGCCGGGACGAACTCCAGCGCCGGGTGGTCCGCTGGGACCTCGCCCCGCGCCACCCCGCGGGCGATCATCGCCCGGAGCGCGTCGATCTCCGGCTCCACCAGCGCGTCGCGCAGGGCCGCCTTCAGCTCCTCGTCCTGCACGACAGCATGGCCGAGGGCCTGCAACAGCCGCCCCTCCAGAACGTAGCCCTCCCCGGCGTGCCGGGCCACCTCGCGCAGGTCACCGGCGAGGGTGCCGGTGTCGATCCCCGCGAAGCGGACACTGCGGCGCGCGCGCAGCGCTGCCGCCACGAACTGCGGTTTCGTCCGCCACTGCCGGTAGAGCGTCGACTTGCTGCACCGGGTGCTCGCGGCGACGCCCTCCATGGTCACCGAGTCGTAACCGCACTCACGGATCTGTTCGAGCACAGCGTCGAAGAACTCCTGCTCGCGCTCGGGCGTGAGCTTGGAGCGGCGCGAGGCGACGGCCGTCTCCGGCCCGTCCGCTGCCTGCGACGTCATGACTCGTGTCTCCTTCGGTCGTCCCCTGCCGAAAGGCCTGTCGATACGCCACTGTACCGGAACGGCTTCGTATCGGTACAGTGCCGTATCGATACCTCCTCGTTTCGGTACAGTGGCGTATCGGTACACTCTCGTATCGGTACCTGAACGTATCGGTACTACGACGTATCGATCGTCGTGCCGCCAAGGGAACCAGCGCCACCAGCGCCGTCAGTGAAAGGGCCGGGGGATGGAATGCCGTACCGCGCCTGCGGAAGAGCCGGCCGCCGCCATACCGCGGCCGCCCCTCGTCCGTGAGTTCCTGCTCGTCGCAGGGCTCTTCCTCGTCTACAAGTTCGGGCGGCTGCTGGCCAACGGCCACACCGCCGAGGCCTACCGCAACGCCCACGACGTGTGGGGCTGGGAGCGCGCCCTGGGGCTGCCGGGCGAGGGCTCCGTGCAGTCCGCGCTGCTGCACGGCGACACGCTGGTCCACATCGCGAACGCCTACTACGCGACCGTCCACTTCCCCGCCACCGCGGCCTTCCTGGTCTGGCTGTTCCTGCGGCGCCCCGGGCACTACGTCTGGGCGCGCCGGGTGCTCGCCGCGCTCACCGCCGCCGCGCTGCTGCTGCACCTCGCGTTCCCGCTGGCCCCGCCGCGGATGCTGGACGGCGCGCACCTTCTCGACACCGGACAGGTGTACGGGCCGACGGTCTACTCGGCGACGCCGGCGACCGACTCTCTGGCGAACCAGTTCGCGGCGATGCCCTCGCTGCACTTCGGCTGGGCCCTGATGGTCGCGGTCGGCCTGATCGCCGCGACCCGCTCCCGCCTGCGCTGGCTGTGGCTGCTGCATCCGCTGGTGACCCTGGTGGTGATCGTCGGCACCGCGAACCACTACTGGCTGGACGCGATCGTGGCCGGAGCCCTGCTGGCCGTCGTCCTCGCTGTGCTCCAGCTCCCGCACCGGACGGCCACGACGGCCGGGCAGCGCTCCGGGGCCCTCGTGCCCGCCGAGGAGCCGGTCCTGGTGGGAGCGGGACGATGAACGCCACCCTCGTCGCCGTGGCCCTCTCCCTGGTCTCCGCCGTCGCCTACGCGGCCGCCGCCGTGGCCCAGGAGCGGCTCGCCTCGCGCAGCACCGACCCGGGCGTACGGCGGATGCTCGCCAGCGGTGCCTGGTGGAGTTCGGTCGCGCTCAACGCGGGCGCCGCGCTGCTGCATGTCGTCGCCCTCAAGTACGGTCCCCTCACGGTCGTGCAGCCCCTGGGCGCGCTCACGCTCGTGGCCGCGGTGCCGCTGGGTGCGCGGGTGGCCGGGCGACGGGTCACCGCGACGGAGTGGCGGGGTACCGCGCTCACGCTCGCCGGCCTCGCCGCGATCCTGATCGTCGCGTCCGGGCCCGCCCCGGACGACGTGCTGAGTCTGCCGGAGGCCGTCGCCGTGGCGGGCGCGACCGTCGCCCTGGTCGGTCTGCTCTCCCGGCCCGGCGCCAAGCCCGGACTGCGTCACGCCGGTGCCTCCGGCATGGCCTCGGGTGTCGCCTCCGCACTCACCCAGACCGTCACGGTCGCCGCGACGGACCGCTCGGGTTCCCTCCTGGACGTGGAGGTCGTCGTGGTGGCCCTGCTGGTCGCCGCGTTCGCCGTGGGCGGGCTGCTGCTCTCCCAGACGGCGTACCGAGGGGGCCTGGGCGCGCCGCTCGCGGTCGTGACCCTGTCGAACCCGCTGACCGCCGCCGTCATCGGCCTCTCCCTCCTCGGGGAGGGCCTGCGGGGTGGTGTGGCTGTC
>NZ_JARGEE010000643.1:0-3480 GCF_033794485.1 Streptomyces sp. MB09-02B | reverse complement strand
GGTGGGCCGGTCAGGCCGGGGAGGGACCAGGCAGGCGGGTCGGGCCAAGCGGCCGGATGGCCCGATGGCTCGCTGCTTCGATGGCCCGATCGTTCGATGGCCAGATCCTTACGGTGCACGAGCGTGGATGTACGCAACTCCGGTGCGAACAAGGCGAGTCGACCTACGTTGGTGCCTGATCATCAGCACCGAGACATCGGAACACCGGAGGCCTGCCGTGTTGAACGACGACCCCTCGACCGAAGCCGGAACGGGAACCGAAACCGGAACCGGTAGGGGTGCCCGGCCCCGCCCCCGTATCGACACCAGCAAGCCGCACTCGGCCCGCTTCTGGAACTACTTCGTCGGCGGCAAGGACTACTACGAGGTCGACCGGGAGATCGGGGACCACATCAAGGAGATCTTCCCGGGTCTCGTCGACGTGGCCGTCACCAGCCGGCACTTCCTGGGCCGCGCCGTCCGCTATCTGGCCGACGAGCAGGGCGTACGTCAGTTCCTGGACGTCGGCACCGGGTTGCCGACCGCCGACAACACCCACGAGGTCGCCCAGCGCGCCGCCCCCGAGGCCCGGATCGTGTACGTCGACAACGACCCGATCGTGCTGGCCCACGCGGACGCCCTGCTCACCGGCACCCCCGAGGGCCGCACGGTCTATCTGAACGCCGACCTCTACGCCCCCGAGACCATCCTGGAGGCGGCGGCCGACACCCTCGACCTCTCCCGGCCGGTCGGTCTGATGATCCTCAACACGCTCGGCCACGTCGCCGACCACGACCGGGCACGCGACCTGGTGAGCCGCCTGATGGCGGGCCTGCCGTCGGGGAGCCACCTGGTGATCAGCGACAGCACCGCCACGAGTGAGGGCATGATCGCCGCGTCGGAGGCGTACAACGCGAGCGGCGCGGTGCCGTACCACGTCCGCAGCGTCGCCGAGATCGCCGCCTTCTTCGACGGCCTCGACCTGGTGGACCCGGGCGTCGTCCAGGTGCCCGAGTGGCGCCCCGACCTCAGGGACCCGGTCGGCGCCGCCTCGGCTGTCGACGCGTACTGCGGGGTCGGGCGCAAGCCCTGAGGGCGGGCCGCTCACGGACACAGGGGCCCGGACGGGCCTGAGGGGCCGGGGGTGCCCGAGGGAGTCCGCGTGGCGTTGAGCGTCTGGGTGGCCGCGGTCGTCAGGGCGAGGGCGCAGAGTGCTGTGCCGCCGAGGACGAGCGGGTTCACCCAGCCGGGTACCAGCTCGGTCGCCATGCCCTCCTCCGTGACGCACCGCACGCTGACCGGCAGGGTCGTCCGGGTCACCACGTGCCCGCCGGGGGCTCCGGCGGCCGCGCACATCTGCTCCGGGTCCAGGATGTAGAAGCCGCTGACCAGGCCGTACGCGTACGCGCCCAGCGCCGTCACGCCGGAGATGACCGCCACCAGGGCGCACGAACCGGCGTCCGGCAGGCGTCGGCGGCCGCTGCCCGTCTCCCGGTCGTGCGCGCGCACGGCGCGAGTCACCGTCGCGGCCGCGACGACCAACGGCGCCAGGAACGGGGCGAGGAGGAGGGCGAAGAGGAGGAAGGACGCCATGCTTGAGCGGACTGCGCCGGGAGGGTGGCGGTTCCGGCGCGCGTCGGTCGGGGTTGCTCGCGCGGTTCCCCGCGCCCCTTCAGGACGCGACTCCCTCACGGAGCGTTACCGTTCGACGCGCGAGGGTCACCGGTCCGCCGTACGTTGGGCGGGCAAGGCAGTACACCACCCCACCAAGGAGTAACCATGGCCGCCAAGGACAAGGGCAGCATGGACAAGATCAAGGGCAAGGCCAAGGAGATGACCGGGAAGGTCACCGGCGATCGCGCGCAGCAGACCGAGGGCAAGATGCAGCAGGCGCGCGGCGAGGCGAAGAAGATGAAGGGCAAGGCGCAGGAGCGCGTGCAGGCGCCTACGCGGGAGCCGCAGCGCTCGTCGCGACGCACCGGCATCTGAGCCGACGCACGAGCCCGCCACGCCGCCGACGCGCGAGCGCGGCTGACGTAGTGGAAGGGGGCTCCCCCTGCATGGGGAGCCCCCTTCGCTTGTCGCTGGTGAGTAGCTCGGGGTTCACGGGTACTCGGCGCGCATGGAGACCCAGGTGGCAGGGCCGGTGTTGCCGGAAAGCAGGGGGGCCGTCTCGGATGCCGTCACGCGGTTTCTGCGGGGCGCGGGCGCGCCGCCCCGGAACCGGGAGATCGCCGGGGCCGACCCCTTCGGCGACGACCTCCAGCTCGCCCTCTACCTCTGCTACGAACTGCACTACCGGGGCTTCGCCGACGTCGACGCCGACCTCGAATGGGATCCCGAGCTGCTGCGCTGCCGGGCGGCCCTGGAGTGGCCGTTCCTCGAAAGCCTGCGCGACCGGGCGACCCGGCACGTGGGCGCCCAGGAGGCCCTGGACGACCTGCTCGTGGAACCGGCGGGCGGCGACGGCGGCGGGGTCGGCGACTTCCTCCAGGACGAGGGCGAACTGTGGCAGGTGCGCGAGTACGCGGCGCAGCGGTCGCTGTACCACCTCAAGGAGGCCGACCCGCACGCCTGGGTGCTGCCCCGGCTGTGGGGGCGGGCCAAGGCGGGCATGGCCGCCGTCGAGTTCGACGAGTTCGGCGGGGGCCGCGCCGAGCGCGTGCACGCGCGCCTCTTCGCCGAGCTCATGACCGACCTCGGGCTCGACCCGACGTACGGCCGCTACGTGGACGCCGCCGGTGCCGAGGCGCTCGCCCTGGTGAACCTGATGTCCCTCTTCGGCCTGCACCGGGCGCTGCGCGGTGCCCTGGTCGGACATTTCGCGACGGTAGAGATCACCTCCTCCCCCGGCTCCCGCCGACTCTCCCGCGCCATGCGGCGGACCGGGGCCGGCCCCGCCGCCGAGCACTTCTACGACGAGCACGTCGAGGCCGACGCCGTGCACGAGCAGGTCGTACGACGGGAGGTCGTCGCCGGCCTGCTGGAGGAGGAGCCGCAGCTGGACGCCGACGTCGCCTTCGGCGTCGACGCCACCAACCATCTGGAGGACGCCCTCGCGGGCCGCCTCCTCGGAGCGTGGCGAGCGGGCCGGTCGTCGCTGCGCACGCCGGTGTGAGGAGGAGCCGGGGCGGAAGGGCGCGCCGGTCCCACGCCGGTCGGCCGGGACGTCCCCGGGAGCCGTCCACGACAAGGAAGAGCTGGTGATCATCCGTGCCGAAGGATCCCGCCGGACGCCGCGCTCCGACGCCGCCTCCCTCGGCTGCGAGGCGGAGCGCACCGGGGCCGGCCACCCGCGTCGCCCTGCAGCGTCGCCCCGGTCCGCTGCTGGTCGAGGGGCCGGTCGAGGTCACGTTGGAGGACGGGACGACCGTGTCGTCGGACCGCTTCTGCGTGGCCCTGTGCACCTGCCGCCGCAGCCGCATCTACCCGTGGTGCGACACCAGCCACCGGCGCCGGGCCCCCGCCGGTGGCTGGTGTCGCACCACGGGTAGATGCGGC
>NZ_JARGEE010000642.1:0-3491 GCF_033794485.1 Streptomyces sp. MB09-02B | reverse complement strand
GGGGTGGGGGTATTGGCGGCGGCGGTGGGGTGACGGCTGGGTTTTCTCGCCCCCGTCCGTTCGGTGGGGGCTGGTCGCGCAGTTCCCCGCGCCCCTGAAAGGCCTACGGCCATTTCGGGCCGAAAAGAAACGGGGCGCAGCCCCTGCTTTTCAGGGGCGCGGGGAACTGCGCGAGAAGCCCCCACCGGAGCCGCACCCGGCAACGCACAAGTACCCCCGCGCGCTCCCGCGGTGTCGGCTTCCCCCTGGGCCCGCGCAGTTGTTCACTTGTCGTTTCCGTGTGCGCTGCGGCGTGCGCGTAGTTGTGGCTGTGCACATTGGCCGGATCCGTCGCTGGAGGCGCATTCATGTCACACCGTCCGCCGAGTTCCCTGCCCGGTCGCCGCAGCGTGCTGCGCGGCTCGTTCGCCGCGTCGGCGGCGCTGGCGCTGCCCGGTTCCGTCGCGCTCGGCTCGGCGCCCGCCCTGGCCCTCTCGGGGCGGCCCGCGGCCGGCTGGGGTGTGCAGGCGGGGGACGTGACCGCGCACTCCGGTCTGGTGTGGGTGCGGTCGGACCGGCCGGCCCGGATGATCGTCGAGACGTCCGCCACCGAGTCGTTCCGCCGTCCGCGCAGATGGCACGGCCCGCTGCTGGACGTCGGCACGGACTTCACCGGTACCACGCGGCTGCGCGGGCTGCCGGCGGGCGAGCAGATCCACTACCGGGTGCTGCTCGCCGATCCCGACGACCCTCGCCGCACCGGTGAGCCGGTCACCGGGACGTTCCGTACGACGTCCCTGAAACGCCGCTCCGGGGCGCGGTTCGTGTGGTCGGGTGACCTGGCAGGGCAGGGCTGGGGCATCAACCCCGATCGGGGCGGCTACCGGATCTTCGACGCGATGGGGGCGCTCGACCCGGACTTCTTCCTGTTCAGCGGCGACACGATCTACGCCGACGGCCCGATCGCGGCGACGGCCGCACTCCCCGGCGGCGGCACCTGGCGGAACATCACCACCGAGGAGAAGTCCAAGGTCGCGGAGACACTGGCCGAGTTCCGGGGCAACTTCCGCTACAACCTGCTGGACGAGAACCTCAAGCGGTTCAACGCCCAGGTCCCGGCGATCGTGCAGTGGGACGACCACGAGGTCACCAACAACTGGTACCCGGGCGAGATCCTCACCGATGCCCGGTACACCGAGAAGAGCGTGGACGTGCTGGCGGCGCGGGCGCGGCGGGCGTTCAGCGAGTACTTCCCGATCTCCACGCTGCGGCCGGGCGCCCGGGAGGGCCGCGTGCACCGGGTGGTGCGCCACGGCCCTCTGCTGGACGTGTTCGTGCTGGACATGCGGACGTACCGCGACGCCAACTCGCCCGGTACGCAGACCACCGACCCGGTGGGCATCCTCGGCGCCGAGCAGCTGCAGTGGCTCAAGCGGGAGCTGTCGCGGTCGCGTGCGGTGTGGAAGGTGATCGCCTCCGACATGCCGCTCGGCCTGGTCGTGCCCGACAGCGGGGACGGCAGGCCGAACATCGAGGCCGTGGCGCAGGGCGACCCGGGCGCCCCGCTGGGGCGGGAACTGCAGATCGCCGAGCTGCTGCGGTTCATCAAGCACCGCAGGATCACCGGCACGGTGTGGCTGACGGCCGACGTGCACTACACCTCGGCGCAGCACTACCAGCCCTCACGGGCCGCCTTCACCGACTTCGAGCCGTTCTGGGAGTTCGTCTCCGGGCCGCTCAACGCGGGCGCCTTCCCGGCGAACACGCTCGACGGCACCTTCGGCCCCGAGCGGGTCTTCGTGAAGGCGCCGACCACGGCGAACGTGTCTCCGGCGGGCGGCTACCAGTTCTTCGGCGAGGTCGACATCGACGGCCACAACGGCGAGTTGACGGTCCGGTTGCGGGAGCAGGACGGGACCGTGCTGTACACGAAGGTGCTCCAGCCGGGTCTCGTCGGGCAGTGATCCACGGGACGCTTCCGAGCCGGTTTGACGTCCACGGTCATCGTCGGCATCGGTTCCGACAGCACCCGTCACAGAAAAAGCAACAAAAGGTGCGGAACGCTGCTTTTACCGGTCAGTCACAAAGCGTTCGTGATCACGCAACACCGTTCGTCCACAGTGGCCCCATGACTCAGGACATGTCTGATGTGACGCGGGCGGGCAACGGCCGCCCCATGCACCACCGGCTGCGCTCCGCCACGGCCGGGTTCCGTGGCTGGTGGGAACGGCGCCACGGTCACGCGCCGCCGACGAACGATACCGACGCCCGGCCGCCGCTCGCCGAGGGGCAGCAGGCCGGGCCTTCGGAGACAGTCGCCCCGGTGGTCACCGGGGCGACCCTGATGTGGCGTATGCGGACGACGGTGAAGGACGCACCGGGTTCGCTGGCCGCGCTGTGCACGGCGCTCGCGGAACTCAGGGTCGACATCCTGAGCCTGCAGACCCATCCGCTGGCCGAGGGCACGGTGGACGAGTTCCTGCTCCGGGCGCCCGAGGAACTGTCGGCGGCGGAGATCGCGCGGGCCGTTTCGGCATCGGGCGGCACCGGGATCTGGATCGAGCGCGGTGACGCCCACGACCTGGTGGACGCGCCGACCCGGATCCTCGGTCTGGCCACGCGCACGGCGCTGGACGCGGCGGAACTGCCGCTCGCACTGCGGCAGTTGCTCGGTCGCTGCACCATCCGCTCGCTGCCGGCCACGGCTCCGGGCTCGGGGCGGGCCCAGGAGAGCGTCCCTGTCGAGGGGGTCCTGGAGGACACGGTGATGCGGCTGCGGGCGCCGGAGGGTGGGGTGATCACGGTCGAGCGGCCGTATCTGCCGTTCACGCCGACGGAGTTCGCGCGGGCCCGGGCGCTGGTGGAGCTGGACGCGCGGCTGGGGCCCCGGATCCCGCGCAGCGAGGACGTGCTGACCCTGCCGGAGGGCAACGACATCACGGTGCGACGCGCCGACGCCGGCGATCTGCGGGCGGCGAAGGCGATGCACGCGCGGTGCTCCTCGCGCACGCTGACCATGCGGTACCACGGGCCCGTGGGGGACGCCGACCGGTACCTCACGCACCTGCTCAGCCCGAGTTTCGGGCGGACGCTCGCCGTGCAGACGGCCTCGGGGCGCCTCGTCGGGCTGGGACACCTTCTCTGGGACGGCGACGAGACCGAGATCGCGCTGATCGTCGAGGACGAGTGGCAGCGGCGGGGGATCGGCGGTGAGCTGCTCCGCCGGCTCGTGGAGATGGCGGCCGGGACGGGTTGCGAGAGCGTGTACGTGGTGACGCAGGCGTCCAACACGGGGATGGTCGCCGCTATGCGGGGTCTTGAGCTGCCGCTCGACTATCAGATCGAGGAAGGGACGCTGGTGATCACCGCGCGGTTGTCCGAGGTGGGGGTTGCCGAGGTGGGTGAGGGGCGGCGGCATGTGGCTGTCTCTTAAACAAATCTCCGACCCACGGGAAAGGGCAAAAACCCCGTAGGCCGGCTCTTTTTTTACATAAAAAAATGACGACAGAGGA
>NZ_JARGEE010000641.1:0-3504 GCF_033794485.1 Streptomyces sp. MB09-02B | reverse complement strand
GCACGTGCGGGCGACGGTCCGCTTCGCGGACGGGGTGCGGGCGCTACGGGCCCAGGACATCGGCACGGTCCTGGAGATCGGCCCCGACGGCTCCCTCGTCTCCCTGGTCCAGGAGAGCGCGCCCGAAGCGGTGGGCGTCGCCGCGCTGCGCCGGGACCGGCACGAGACGGTGGCCCTGACGGCATCGCTGGCCGAGGTGTGGGCCCACGGGGTGGCCGTGGACTGGCGGGCCGTGTTCGCCGGGACCGGGGCCCGCCGGGTGGACCTGCCGACGTACGCCTTCCAGCACCGTCGCTACTGGCCCGACACGGCCGGCTCGGCGCCGGCCGGCGCGCTGCGGGCCGCCGGTCTCGGCACGGCCGACCACCCCCTGCTGCGCACCTGGCTCGTCCGGGCCGGCGACGGAGGGGTGCTCGCGACCGGGCGGATCACGCCCGCCACACAGCCCTGGCTCGCGGACCACCGGGTGCTCGGCACCGTCCTGCTGCCCGGAACGGCCTATGTGGACATGGCGTGCTGGGCCGGTCAACGCCTCGGCTGCCCGCAACTGTCGGAGCTGACGCTCTCCGCCCCGCTGGCCCTGCCCGGGGAGGAGGCGGCCGATCTGCAACTCGTCGTCGGTGCGCCGGACGAGGAGGGACGTCGTACGATCGCCGTCCACTCCCGGCCCGTCGCCCCCGGCGGGGCGACCGACGACGGTCAGCCCTGGACCCGGCACGCCGAGGGCGTCCTCGCCCCGGCCGGGGACCTCACCCCCGCCGCTCTCTCCTGGCCCCCGGACTCCGCCCCGTCGCTCCCGCTCGACGGCTTCTACCCGGGCCTGGTCGAGGCCGGGTTCGACTACGGGCCGTCGTTCCAGGGGCTGCGCTCGGCCCTGCGGACGGACGAGGGCACGCTGTACGCCGAGGTCGAACTGGACGAGGACGACCGGGCGGCGGCCGGACGGTTCGCCGTGCACCCCGCCCTGCTCGACGCGGCCCTGCACGTCCTCGGCGTGGACCTGCCGCCGGGTGCTCCGGCCCGGCTGCCGTTCGCATGGACCGGCGTACGCGTCCACGCGAACGGGGCCGACGCCCTGCGGGTCCGCGTGACGCGTGGTGCGGACGGGTCGGTGGGGCTGACGGCGGTGGACGTCGAGGGTGCCCCGGTCGTCACCGTCGAGGGGCTGGCACTGCGCGAGGCCTCGGCCGACCGGCTGCCGAGCGCCTCCGTCGCCGAGCGCGACGCCGCCCTGTTCCGTGTCGCGTGGACGGCCCTGCCCGTCCCGGTGGACGCGGCACCGGTCGCACCGGTCCCGCTGCCGGTGACCGGGGACGGGGACGGGGACGTCGACCTCGACCGTATCGACGGACTCCCCGACGCCGTCGTGGCGCACTGCCCGCAAGGTCGCGTCGACGACGTCACCGCCCGCGTGCTGCGGGTGCTGCAGGGGTGGGTGACCGACGAGCGGTACACGGCCGTCCCCCTCGTGGTCGTGACCAGGCGGGCCGCCGCGGTGGCGGAGCCGGGCGCCCGCGCGGCGGACCTCGGGTCCGACGGGGCGAACGACGACCTCCTCGCCCAGGGGGCCGTGGCGGGACTGGTGCGCGCCGCCCAGGCCGAACACCCGGGCCGTATCGTGCTGGTGGACGTCGACGGTGCCCCGTCCCGGGCCCCGGAGGCGGCCGGCCGGCTTCCGCTCGCGGAGATCCTGGCCTGCGGGGAGCCCGACCTGGCCGTCCGCGCCGGACGCCTGTACGGCCGACGGCTGGTCCCTGCACGGACTGGGGGAGACACCGTGCTCCCGGCGCCGGCCGGCCCGTGGCGGCTGGACTCGGTGCGGCGCGGCTCGATCAGCGGCCTGGCACTGGTGCCGCACCCCGGCGCGGAACGCGACCTGGCCCCGGGCGAGGTGCGGGTCGCCGTCCGCGCCGCCGGGGTGAACTTCCGGGACACGATGATCGCCCTCGACATGTATCCCGGCGCCGCCGAGCTGGGCATCGAGGGTGCCGGGGTGGTGCTGGCGACCGGCCCCGGTGTCACCCGGTTCGCGCCCGGCGACCGGGTGGCGGGCATGCTCGACGCGGCCTTCGCACCCGTCGCCGTCACCGATCAGCGTCTGCTCGCCCCTGTGCCCGACGGATGGACGTTCGCGCGGGCCGCCGCCGCGCCCGTGGCGTATCTGACGGCCTGGTACGGGCTGCGCGACCTCGGTGGGCTGGGCCCTGGCGACCGGGTGCTGGTCCACGCGGCGGCGGGCGGGGTGGGTTCCGCCGCCGTCCGGCTCGCCCGCCACCTGGGCGCCGAGGTCTACGCGACCGCCTCGCGGCCCAAGTGGGAGGCGCTGCGCGCCGCCGGACTGGACGACGCGCACATCGCGGACTCCCGCGACACCGGCTTCCGTGAACGGTTCCTCGCCCACACGGCCGGTGCCGGCATGGACGTCGTACTGAACTGCCTGGCGGGGGAGTTCACCGACGCGTCCCTCCGACTGCTGCCACGCGGAGGTGCGTTCGTCGAGATCGGCAAGACCGATCCGCGCGACCCGGAACGGGTCGCCGCCGACCACGCGGGTGTCCACTACCGGGCCTTCGACCTCGGCGACCCCGGCCCCGACCGCATCCGGGAGATGCTCACCGAACTGTCCGCGCTCTTCGCCGACGGCAGCCTCGCCCCGCCGCCCGTCACCACCTGGGACATCCACCGGGCCCCCGAGGCCTTCCGGGCCGTCGCCCAGGCCCGGATCGTGGGCAAGGCGGTGCTCACCCTCGCCCCCGAAGCCTCCCCCGACGGTACGGTCCTCGTCACCGGCGGCACCGGCACCCTGGGCGCACGGGTGGCCCGCCACCTGGTCGCGCGGCACGGGGTACGTCGCCTCGTGCTGACCTCACGCAGCGGCGACGCGGCCCCCGGCGCGGCCGGCCTGAGGGACGAACTCGCCGCAGCCGGCGCCGAGACACACGTCGCCGCCTGCGACATCGGCGACCGGACGGCCGTGGCCGCGCTCCTCGACCGGCTCGCCGCCGAGGGGCACCGCGTCACCGGAGTCGTGCACTGCGCCGGCACGGTCGACGACGGCGTCCTGACCTCCCTCACCCCGGACCGGCTCGACCGCGTCCTGCACGCCAAGGCCCACGGCGCCCGCCACCTCGACGAGCTGACCCGCTCCCTGGACCTGTCCACCTTCGTCCTGTTCTCCTCCGCCTCCGCCACCTTCGGCGCAGCCGGCCAGGCCAACTACTGCGCGGCCAACGCCTACCTCGACGCCCTCGCCGAACGCCGGGCCGCCGAGGGCCTGCCGGCCGTCTCCGTCGCCTGGGGACTGTGGGACGAGACCAGCGGCATGACCGCCGCCCTCGGCGAACGCGACCGGGAACGGCTCCTGCGCACCGGCACCGCCGCACTCCCCACCGAACGGGCCCTCGCCCTGTACGACGCCGCGCTCACCGCCCGGACCCCGGCCGTGACCGCCGCCCCGCTCGACCTGCACCGGCTGCGCGCCGCCCAAGGCGACCGGCCCACCCC
>NZ_JARGEE010000640.1:0-3540 GCF_033794485.1 Streptomyces sp. MB09-02B | reverse complement strand
AGCTCTTGGGCTGAAGACGCCCCCGCCAGAAGAGAGCAGGTGAAGCGACGGTGAGCCCCAACCCGGTCAAGCCCCCCGCAGCAGGCCGGAGGCCCCTCCGCGCGGACGCCCGCCGCAACCACGACCGCCTGCTCACCGAGGCCCGCCTCGCCTTCGCGGCCCACGGCACCACCGCCTCGCTCGAGGACATCGCCCGGCGCGCGGACGTGGGCATCGGCACCCTGTACCGCCACTTCCCCAACCGCCAGGCCCTCCTGAGCGCGGTGTTCGAGGAAGCCGTCGCCGATCTGCTGGCCCGCGCCCGGACACATCTGCGCGCGGACCACCCGTGCACGGCACTCGTCGCCTGGCTGCGCGACATCATCACCCACGCGGGCGAGTACCGTGGCCTGGCGCAGGCCCTGATGACGGTCTCGTACGCGGACTCCCGCGCCGTGGACGAGAACGCCTCGGACCTGGCCCGGTGCTGCGCCCCCATCCGGGAGGCGGGCACCGCCCTGCTCCGGCGGGCGCAACACGCTCACGCCGTACGCGAAGACGTCTCCATCGGAGACCTGCTCCAGCTCACCCACGCGATCGCGCTGGCGGCCGAGGAAACCCCGGACGACCCGGAGTTGGCCGACCGCCTGCTGACGCTGACCTTGCGCGGCCTGAAGCCGTAGCCCGAACCGAGCGGCCGCAACTGGGCCTGTGCACCCACCGACGCCATGGGCACCGCGCCATCGGCGGCGCAGACCGCCCGCCCTACCGGCACCGCGGCCCCACGTCCCCTACCGCCGCCGCAGGTCCGCGACCCGGGCCGCGCGCTCCCGCTCCCGTTCACCGGCGGGCGACTGCTCCCCCAGGACCGTGGCGGTGCGCAACTGGGGCGCGGTGCCGTGGACCTGGTTGCGGCGGGGCCCCGGAAGGGGCACGTCCCGGCGCGGGGGACGCGCCGGGACGGGATCGCCTCCCGTACCGCCGCCGCCCGACGCCCCGGCCACGGAGATCTGCACGCCCTGATCGGCCAGGGCCTGCAGCTCGGTGACCGCGCGGTCGTCGTGGCCGGGCGGGTCGTCGGTGACCAGCCGGGTGATCACGTCCGTCGGCACCGTCTGGAACATCGTGTCGGTGCCGAGCTTGGTGTGGTCGGCGAGGACGACGACCTCGGCGGCGGCCTGGACCAGCGCGCGGTCGACGGACGCCGACAGCATGTTGGACGTGGACAGGCCGCGTTCGGCGGTCAGTCCGCTCCCGGAGAGGAAGGCCTTGGAGACGCGCAGCCCCTGGAGGGACTGCTCGGCTCCGGAGCCGACCAGGGCGTAGTTGGAACCGCGCAGGGTGCCGCCGGTCATCACGACCTCCACACGGTTGGCATGGGCCAACGCCTGGGCCACCAGCAGGGAGTTGGTGACGACGGTCAGCCCGGGGACCCGCGCGAGCCGGCGTGCCAGCTCCTGCGTGGTGGTCCCCGCCCCGACCACGATGGCCTCGCCCTCTTCGACGAGGCTCGCGGCGAGATCGGCGATGGCCGTCTTCTCGGCGGTCGCGAGATGAGACTTCTGCGGAAAGCCGGACTCCCGCGTGAACCCGCCCGGCAATACCGCACCGCCATGTCGGCGGTCGAGGAGTCCTTCTGCCTCCAGAGCGCGCACGTCCCGCCGTACGGTCACTTCGGAGGTCTGGACGACGCGGGCGAGCTCACGGAGCGACACGGCTCCATTGGCCCGCACCATTTCGAGGATCAATTGACGACGTTCTGCAGCGAACACGAAACTGACAGTAACGCCAACGACCATCTGCTTTCAGCAGTTTGCGCCGAATAGCAGAAGTTGTTCGCAGGGTGGGGCGAGAAGTGATATAGGGACTATCCCGGACGGAACCCGGCACACATCGGTCAGACCGCACAGACGGTACAGATCGCACCGACCGTACAGTCCGTACGGTCGGTCAGACCCCGTCGCCCGACTTGCGCGTGTGGAGCTGGCGCGCGACCTCGGCGATCGAGCCGGACAGGGAGGGGTACACGGTGAACGCGTTCGCGATCTGCTCGACGGTCAGGTTGTTGTCGACCGCGATCGAGATCGGGTGGATCAGTTCGGAGGCGCGCGGGGAGACCACCACACCGCCGACGACGATGCCGGTGCCCGGCCGGCAGAAGATCTTGACGAAGCCGTCCCGGATTCCCTGCATCTTGGCACGCGGGTTGCGCAGCAGCGGCAGCTTCACCCCGACGGCGTCGATGACACCGGCGTCCAGGTCGGCCTGGGTGTAGCCGACGGTGGCGATCTCGGGGTCGGTGAAGACGTTGGACGAGACGGTCTTCAGGTTCAGCGGGGCCACGGCGTCGCCCAGGAAGTGGTACATGGCGATACGGCCCTGCATGGCGGCGACGGACGCCAGCGCGAACACGCCGGTGACGTCACCGGCCGCGTACACGCCGGGGGCGGTGGTCCGCGACACCTTGTCGGTCCAGATGTGCCCGGACTCCTTGACCTTGACGCCGGCCTCCTCCAGGCCCATCCCGGCACTGTTGGGGACGGCGCCGACGGCCATCAGACAGTGCGAGCCGGTGATGACGCGCCCGTCCGCGAGCGTGACCTCGACCCGGTCCCCGACCCGTTTGGCGGACTGGGCCCGCGACCGCGCCATGACGTTCATCCCGCGCCGCCGGAACACGTCCTCCAGGACGGCGGCGGCGTCCGGGTCCTCGCCCGGCAGCACCCGGTCACGGCTGGAGACGAGCGTGACGCGCGACCCGAGCGCCTGGTAGGCACCGGCGAACTCGGCACCGGTGACACCGGACCCGACGACGATCAGCTCTTCCGGCAGCTCGTCGAGGTCGTAGACCTGGGTCCAGTTGAGGATGCGCTCGCCGTCCGGCTGCGCGTCGGGCAGCTCACGCGGGTGCCCGCCGGTGGCGATGAGCACGGCGTCGGCGGTCAGGGTCTCCTCGGACCCGTCGGCGGCGCGCACGACCACCTTGCGCGACCCGTCGAGGTCCTGCTGCCCCGCCAGCCGCCCGCGCCCGCGCATGACCCGCGCGCCGGCGCGCGTCACCGAGGCGGTGATGTCGTGCGACTGCGCCAGCGCGAGCCGCTTCACACGCCGGTTGACCTTGCCGAGGTCCACACCGACGACACGCGCGGGCGTGTCGATGTGCGGGGTGTCGTCGGCGACGATGATCCCCAGCTCCTCGTACGAGGAGTCGAAGGTCGTCATCACCTCTGCCGTCGCGATGAGGGTCTTCGACGGCACGCAGTCGGTCAGCACCGACGCCCCGCCCAGACCGTCGCAGTCCACGACGGTCACCTCCGCACCGAGCTGTGCGGCCACCAGCGCCGCTTCATATCCGCCGGGTCCGCCACCGATGATCACGATCCGAGTCACATGCCCCATTGTCCCGTACGAGCACGGGTGCCAACGAGTCGGGGGGTGCGGGGAGGGGTGATCTGCCCGCAGGGCCATCACCAGGGGCGCGGGGAACCGCGCGACCAGCCGCGACGCACCCGCACCCGCCCTGCCACAGTCACCCCACCCACCTCCGACGCCACCCGCCCC
>NZ_JARGEE010000063.1:0-29713 GCF_033794485.1 Streptomyces sp. MB09-02B | reverse complement strand
GCTCAGCTTCACAGGCCCCTGAGCCGTCCGGTCCCCACGAATCTCGAAGTCCATTGCCACCCCTGAACTGGGGTGTTGCAACGACCACTAGAACTGAAGCTTCAGGGAGGGGGCCCTTTGCGTGCGTCGTCGGCTGCGGGGCTGAAAAGTACGGGGCGCAGCGCCTGCTTTTCAGGGGCGCGGGGGACTGCGCGAGAAGCCCCACCGGCCCGCAGCCGACGTACGACGAAGGGGACCCCCTCTCGCAAGAGAAGGGGGTCCCCTTTCGTACTCGGCTGAGCGCCGCAGGCCTACCGCAGGCGGGCCATCAGCGCATGCTCCACCAGTGTGATCAGCGCCGACTTCGCGTCCGACCGGTGCCGCGCGTCCGTCGTGATGATCGGCGTGTCGGGGCCGATCTGCAGCGCCTCCCGGACCTCGTCCGGGTTGTACGGCTGCTGTCCGTCGAAGCCGTTCAGGGCGATGACGAAGGGGAGTCCGCTGTTCTCGAAGTAGTCGACGGCCGGGAAGCAGTCGGCGAGACGACGGGTGTCGACCAGCACGATCGCGCCGATCGCACCCCGCACCAGGTCGTCCCACATGAACCAGAAGCGGTCCTGACCGGGGGTGCCGAACAGGTACAGGATCAGGTCCTGGTCGAGGGTGATGCGGCCGAAGTCCATGGCGACCGTGGTGGTCGTCTTGTCCCCGGTGTGGGTGAGGTCGTCGATGCCCGCGGACGCGGACGTCATCACGGCCTCGGTACGCAGCGGGTTGATCTCCGAGACGGCCCCGACGAACGTGGTCTTGCCCACGCCGAAGCCACCCGCCACCACGATCTTCGCCGAGGTGGTGGAGCGGGAAGGACCGCCGCTAGAGCTTGCGAAGTCCACTGAGCACCCTTTCGAGCAGTGTCACGTCTGGCTGGCCGCCGGCGCTCTCGTCGCCGCCGGGCTGATGGATGGCGACCAGGCCCGCCTCCGCCAAGTCGGCGACGAGGATCCTGGCCACACCGAGGGGGATGGTCAGGAGCGCCGAGATCTCGGCGACCGACTTGATCTCTCGGCAGAGGTTGCAGATCCGCTGATGCTCGGGCAACTGGCCCTGCATCTGGTGCGGCTGCGCGGTGGTGTGCACCAGCGCCTCGATGGCGAGCTGGTAACGCGGCCTGGTGCGGCCGCCCGTCATGGCGTACGGGCGCACCAGGGGGTTGTGTGCTGCCCCGGCGGGCGACGGCTCCGGGGTGCGGCGCTGCGGCTGCACGGGCTGGATGCGCGGCGCCGGCGGCTGGTCGTACGGCGAGGGGCCGGGGCCCTGCGGTGCGTACGGCTGCTGGCGGCTCGGTGCGGAGGGGAAGTTGTACCGGTTCTGGTCACCCTGGCCCGGCCCCTGGCCAGGGTAGGACCAGTTGCCCGACGATGAACCGCCTGGGGGTGTTGCCACGTTCTCTCCTCCTCCGACTGTGCTGGCATCCATGGCTCATTGGAAGCCGCGTCCCGAAACCTTACGGCCCCGGGACGCCAAAACGCACGGTCTGACTGTTAGTTGAGCAGGCTGCCCTGGAGCTCCGCACGAAGATCGGGCGTCAGGACCGTTCCCGCACGGTCCACCAGAAGGGCCATCTCGTACCCGATGAGACCGATGTCGGCTTCCGGATGTGCGAGTACCGCGAGCGAGGAACCGTCGGAAATGGACATGATGAACAGGAATCCCCGCTCCATCTCCACAACCGTCTGATTGACGCTGCCACCTTCGAAAATGCGGGAGGCACCCGCGGTCAGAGAGGTCAGACCCGACGCGACGGCCGCCAGCTGGTCGGCACGGTCGCGGGGAAACCCTTCGGACATCGCCAGAAGGAGTCCGTCGGCGGAGACCACCACCGTGTGCGACACCCCGGGGGTGTTGTCCACGAAATTGGTGATCAACCAGTTCAGGTTCTGTGCCGCCTGGCTCATCGGGCTCACACTAACGCTCCTGGTTGTAGGTGCTGTCAGGACCACTGTGCTGATTTCTAGTGGCCTGGCCGTTCGTTTCACTGCCTGCGTTGCGCCCACGCTGGACACCGCGGCGCAGGTTGCTCAGCCTGCCCCGGACGTCCTCGGGAGCGCGGGAGATCTGTGGACCTCCCTGCGGGGTCGGCGTGGCGGCTCCCTCGACCAGGTTGGCCTTGGGCACCCGCCGCGGCAGACCGGAGGAGGTGACCCCGCCTGCCTTGGGCTTCTTCAGCTGGGAGGCCTGCTGCCAGCGCTCGTCGTTGGCCGAGCGCCAGTCGCCGTTCGGTCCCCCGGCCGTCGGCTGGTCCTGGGCCACCTCCTGCCGTCCGTTCACGGCGCCCGCGCTCGAGCCGCCCGCGTTCGCGGTGGAGCCGCGACGGGGGAGGCCGGCGTCGGTCAGCGCGTGGCCGGCGGAGGGGATGGATCCCGGACGGTCGAAGCCTACGCGCTCCGGCTCCTTCACGTCAGCGGCCTGCGTGGATTCCGGTTCCGGAGCGTACTCGGAGCGGTACGAGCTCTGGTAGTCCTGCTGCTGCGGCCAGTCGTCCTGATAGGACGGCTCTTCGAAGCCCGGGTACGTCTCCGGGGCGTTCGCGCCGGCCGCCCCGCGGTCCTCCTGGACGGGCTCCGCATAGGCGGGCTCGGGGTAACCGCCGGTAGCGGTGAACGTGTCGTTCCCACCCGGGAGGTGCCCGTTGCCGTTCGCCACGCCGTTGCCCTGGCCGAAGTACGCCTCGTCGTACGACGGTTGCTGCGGCTCCTCGTACGCCGTCTGCTGGTCGTACGACCGCTGCGGGTCCACGTAGGCGGTCGCGCCGTTGTCGTAGGACGGCTCGGGCGACTGGAAGTCGTCGCCGTAGCGCGGCGCCTCGGCGGGGGGCAGCTGCGGGTTGTGGTGCGTCTGGGACTCCAGGGCCGCCCGACGCTCCTCGCGCATCAGGGAACGGCCCACGGGGTCCAGGTCGCGGATGTCGTCCGGAACCTCGTACCGGCTGTCGTCGAAGCCCAGCTCGGCGGCGGTCCGCATCGGGGCGAGGCCCGGCTGCTGGAACGAGTGCTGCTCCGGGATGATCTGCGAGACCGTGAACTCGTCGCCCTGCGGCTGGTGCTGCTCGCCGCCGCCACCGTGGGTGATGACGTCGGGCAGCATGACCAGCGAGGTCGTACCGGCCTGCTCGCCCGAGGGGCGGAGCTGGACCCGGATGCCGTGCCGGTCGGACAGCCGGCCGACCACGAACAGACCCATGCGCTGCGAGATCGCGGCGTCCACGGTCGGCGGGTTGGCCAGCTTGTGGTTGATGTCCGCGAAGTCCTCGGCGGTGAGGCCGATGCCCTTGTCGTGGATCTCGATCATCACGCGGCCGTCGGGGAGACGGGTCGCGGTGACGCGGACCTTGGTCTGCGGGGAGGAGAACGTGGTGGCGTTCTCCAGGAGCTCGGCGAGCAGGTGCACGAGGTCGGTCACGGCACGGCCGTGGATCTCGGCCTCCGGGACGCCGGAGAGCTCGATGCGCTCGTACTGCTCCACCTCGGAGGAGGCGGCGCGCAGCACGTCGATCAGCGGGACCGGCTGGTCCCAGCGGCGGCCGGGCTCCTCGCCGGCGAGGACCAGGAGGTTCTCGCCGTTGCGGCGCATACGGGTGGCCAGGTGGTCCAGCTTGAAGAGGTTCTCCAGCTGGTCCGGGTCGGCCTCGTTGTTCTCCAGGTCGGTGATCAGGGTCAGCTGGCCCTCGATCAGCGACTGGTTGCGGCGCGAGAGATTGGTGAAGATCGCGTTGATGTTGCCCCGCAGCAGGGCCTGCTCGGCGGCGAGCCGGACGGCCTCACGGTGGACCTGGTCGAAGGCGCGGGCGACCTCGCCGATCTCGTCCGTGGAGGTGATCGGGATCGGTGCCACCCGGGTGTCGACCCGGCCGGGGTCGGTGCGCGAGAGCTGGTCGACCAGCATCGGCAGACGCTGCTCGGCGATGCCGAAGGCGGCGTTGCGCAGCTGACGCATCGAGCGGCTCATCTGGCGGGCCATGATCCCGGCGATGATGAACGCGGCGAGCAGGGCGACGATGACGATGGCGCCGTTGACGTAGGCGTCGCGCTGGGCGTCGGAGGCGATCTGGCCGGCCTCGGACACCGCACGGTTGATCAGCTCGGTCTCGACCTCGCTGTAGCCCTCGAACTTCAGCGTGGAGGCCGCCATCCAGTTCTGGTAGGTGACGCCCTGCTTGGCGAGGTCCTCAGGGGGGATACCGCTGCCGATCGCCTGGATCATCTTCAGCATGGTGTCCGGCGGCGGGACGTAGTCCGGGTCCTTCGCGGCGGCCTCGGCCGCCTGCTTCTTGCCCTCTTCGGTCTTCTGCGCCATGACCGACTCGAGCCGCGCTGCGTCGGCCTCGGTGCCACCGGAGATGTACTCCTGGACGGCGATGTTCTCCAGGTAGGCGTACGAGGTGAACGCGGTGACCTGCTGACGGAAGATCCGCTGGTCCTCGCTGGGCCGGACCAGCAGGTGGGTGCCGATCGAGCGCTGCAGAGAGGCGGCGCCCTTGGCGAGTGTGACCGCGTAGACCGTACGGCCGTATGCGGTGATGTTGCCGGTACCGAGTCCGAGCTCGTTGGAGAACTCCGCCAGGAGGTGCTCGACGGTGACGTAACCCTCTTCGGTCTGGACCGGGTCGGCGGCCCGGGTGAAGGCGGTCTGCCGCAACTTCTCCAGCGCCGGTTCGGCCTCCTCCACCAGGCGCAGCCGGCGCTCCAGGCCCTGCCCGGCCGGCATCCCCACGACCTCGGCGTGGAAGGCGTCGGCCTTCTCGTCGGTGAAGGCGCGGGCGTCCTTGACGACCTCGCTGTCGCGGTCGCCGTCCAGCAGCGGCTGGGCGGAGAGGTCACGCTCGTTGAGGAGGGCCTCCGCGTAGACACCGGCGGCGGCCACGATCTTGGCGACCTTCTCGGCGTCCTTCGCCTCCTGCCAGGTGTCGATCGAGCCCTTCACCTGGAAGCCGCCCATGATCAGGCCGACCAGCACGGGTATGAGGAGGATCGCGTTCAGGCGAGTGGGTACACGCCAGTTGCGGGGGGAGAGACGACTACCGCTGGGCGCGGGAGCTGCCGTCGGCTCAGGTCCGGTCACTTGTGCGGGTGCCGCTCCGCGCGGCGGCGGGGTGAAGTTGCCCCGCGCCGACGGCTCGGGACCTTTCTTGCTTCGCCTCACTCGACCAACAACCTCTCGGCGCCGGCACCTACGTCGTGCCGCGGGTGACTCCACGCCCTAGTACGTCTTTGACTAATGGGCAGTTCAGGCATTCCAGCACGTCGCGCTGAGGACTTCCAAACACTGGGAGGCAACGATTCCGCGTGATGTAAGTCCCAGATAAAACGGTCATAAAGAGCGAGCCCCGGCAAAAAGCGGGGCCATTGTGAGCGCAGCGGCACCGATCGACCGCGACGCGTGGTCGTACCACCCTATTTCTCTGTCGAAACGTTATGAACACCGAGGCCGACCGTGTCAAAGGACACAGCCGGCTCCGGTGTAACTACGACAACTGCCGTATGACGTTGTGGACTTGGGTCCTGTTTTTGGGACCAGTCGGGGTGCTTCGGCGCCTGTTCCCTAGCGCAGCCGTGCCATGAGCGCGTGCTCGACCAGGGTGATCAGGGCCGACTTGGCGTCCGCGCGGTGGCGGGCGTCCGTCGTGAGGATCGGGGTGTCGGGCCCGATCTGGAGCGCCTCCCGGACCTCGTCGGGCGTGTACGGCTGGTGTCCGTCGAAGCCGTTGAGCGCGATGACGAAGGGGAGTCCGCTGTTCTCGAAGTAGTCGACGGCCGGGAAGCAGTCGGCGAGACGACGGGTGTCGACCAGCACCACGGCACCGATGGCACCGCGGACCAGGTCGTCCCACATGAACCAGAAACGATCCTGCCCCGGCGTACCGAAGAGGTACAGGATCAGGTCCTGGTCGAGGGTGATGCGGCCGAAGTCCATGGCGACCGTGGTGGTCGTCTTGTCCCCGGTGTGGGTGAGGTCGTCGATGCCCGCGGACGCGGACGTCATCACGGCCTCGGTACGCAGCGGGTTGATCTCCGAGACGGCCCCGACGAACGTGGTCTTGCCCACGCCGAAACCGCCCGCCACCACGATCTTCGCGGAGGTGGTGGCCCGTCCCGATTCAGAGCTTCCGAAGTCCACTGAGCACCCTTTCCAGCAGAGTCACGTCCGGAGCGCCACCGGCGTTCTCGTCGCCACCGGGCTGATGGATCGCGACGAGGCCGGCCTCGGCGAGGTCCGCGACCAGGATCCGTGCCACACCGAGCGGCATGGACAGCAGGGCCGACACCTCGGCCACCGACTTCACCTCGTGGCACAGGTGGCAGATCCGCTGGTGCTCGGGGAGCAGCCCCATCAGGTGCGCGGGGTCTGCCGTCGTGCTGATCAGCGCCTCGAGGGCGAGCTGGTAACGCGGCCGCGTCCGGCCACCGGTCATGGCGTACGGCCGTACCAGCGGCTGGTCGCCCTCGTCTCCGTACGGCTCTGCGTACGGATCGTGAGGAGCGGTGGGCGGGGTCATTGATCCTCCGAGCGGGACAGCAAGTCGGTCAGTCGTGCCGTCTGACGGGGGCCGGTGGGGGGACTGCGTCGGCCGGACGGTGAGGTGGTGAGTTCTGTGGAGCCGCAGGCGTCAGTGGAGCAGACTGCCTTGGAGTTCTGCGCGCAGGTCGGGCGTGAGCACGGCGCCCGCGCGGTCGACGAGCAGCGCCATCTCGTAACCGACCAGGCCGATGTCGCACTCGGGGTGGGCGAGGACGGCCAGGGACGATCCGTCGGAGACGGACATGAGGAAGAGGAATCCGCGTTCCATCTCGACCACCGTCTGGGCCACGTCCCCGCCCTCGAAGATCCGGGACGCCCCGGCCGTGAGCGAGGTGAGTCCGGAGGCGACGGCCGCGAGCTGGTCGGCACGGTCGCGCGGAAAACCTTCCGACATCGCCAGAAGAAGACCGTCGGCGGACACGACGACGGTGTGGGACACCCCGGGGGTGTTGTCCACGAAGTTGGTGATCAACCAGTTGAGGTTCTGTGCCGCCTGGCTCATCTGGCTCAACTAACGCTCCTGCTGGTGAGTGGGGCTCGGGAAGCTGCCGGTCTGGCCGTTGCCGGCCTGTCGACCCTGCGCGATGCCCCGACGGAGATTGGTCAGCCGGCCGCGTACGTCGTCAGGCGAACGCGAGACCTGCGGACCGGTTTGGTGCTGTTGCTGCTGAGCCGTGCCCGGCACGAGGTTGGCGCGCGGGACCCGGCGCGGCAGGCCGGAGGTGGTGACCCCGCCCGCCGAAGGCTGACGGGCGCGTTCGGCCTGGCGGACCAGGTCGTCGTTGGGAGTGCTGCGCCAGGAGGAGGAAGCGGACGCGGCGGGAGCGGCCGGCCGCTGGGGAGCGGCCGGAGTCCGGGGAGCCGGAGCGGTGTGCTGCTGCGGCGCGGAACCGTTGCCCTGCTGCTGACCGTTCAGATCGTTCTGACCCGTCTGGCCGCCCTGACCGTGGAACCAGTTGGTCTCCAGCGTGTCGTAGAGCGGTGTACGGCCGTCCATCGGGCCCGTCGCCGGGGGCAGCGCCTCCGGCTCCTGCGGACGCGCGGGACGCTGCGGGGGCACCGGGGGGCGCTGCGGCGGCACCGGCGGGCGGGGCGCGCCGTAGCTCTCACCGTTGACCTGCGGCCGCTCGAACTGACCGGTGTCCTGCGGGTTCTGCCGGCCCGGTCCACCGAACTGGCCGGCGCCCTGCGGGTTCTGCCGGCCCGGAGCCGGGAACTGGCCCGTGCCGGAGCCGTCGTAGCCCGGCGTGGCGAACTGGCCGGTGGAGGACGGGTCCTGCGGGGCGCCGCGGGACGGACCGGTGGGCGTCGGCGGAGCACCGGCCCCGCCGAAGACGTCGGAGCGGACGTAGGACCCGGTGCCGTTCTGCGGTGTGCCCGCACCGGGGCGCCGGCTGTCGAAGTCGTCCTGCGGCGAACGCGGGAAGTCGTGGGACGAGGCCGGCCCCTGGTTGGGGTCCACGCGCGGCATCGGCGCGGTGACGTCCGGCTGCTCCTCGTGGCCGCGCGGGGCGTCCAGCGGGGCGCGCGGCACCGGCGGCTGCGCGTTGTCGTCGCTCCAGCTCGGCCGCGCCGGGGCGTTGCCGCCGGGCAGCTCGGCGCGCGGACCACCGCGGCCGGGCAGCTGCGGGCGGCGCCTGCCGGAACGTTCCTTGCCCTGCTTCGGCGGCACGGCGCCGGGGCCGTTGTCGGCCCCGCCCGGCCGTCCCGCACCCGTGTCACCGGGGCCGCCGGCCGGGCGCAGGCCCGAGCCGGTCGGGAAGCCGCTCTGGCGCCCGGAGTCGTCGAAGCTCTCGAACCCGCCCGGACCACCGGTGCCGGCCGCCTGCAGTCCCTGCGGGGCACCCGGCGCCTGACCGCCGCCGAACCCACCGGCACCGGCACCCGCCGGAGCCGGCCGGCCGCCCTGCGGGGGCACCGGCGGACCACCCTGCGGCCCACGCGGGCCGCCGGGGTTGCCGAAACCGCCCGGACCACTGGGGTTGCCGGGCAGCGCGGCCCGCGGACCCTGGCCCGCGCCGACCTGCCCACGCTGCGGGGCTCCGCCCAGGAGCCCGCCACCGGCGGACGGGCCGCCGAGCGGCGGACCCGACTGGTTGCCCGCCTGACGACGCGCGGCGGCGGCACCGGCCGCGGCCTGCGCGGCGGCGGGGCCACCGGAGGAGGGGGCACCCTGACCGGGCTTGCCCGGGGTGGGCTTCTTGTTGCCCTGCGCCACGTCCACGGGAAGCATGACGAGCGCGGTCGTACCGCCCGAGTCGGACGGACGCAGCTGGATACGGATGCCGTGGCGCTGCGACAGACGACCGACCACGAACAGACCCATGCGGCGGGAGACCGACACGTCCACGGTGGGCGGCGAGGCGAGCCGCTCGTTGATCGCGGCGAGGTCCTCGGGGGAGAGGCCGATACCGGTGTCGTGGATCTCGATCAGCACGCGGCCGTCGGGCAGCGCGTGACCGGTGACCTTGACCTTGGTCTGCGGCGAGGAGAACGAGGTGGCGTTCTCCAGCAGCTCGGCGAGGAGGTGCACGAGGTCGTTGACCACGCGGCCGGCGACCTCGGTCGTCGGCACGGAGGCCAGCTCGATGCGCTCGTACTGCTCCACCTCGGACGCGGCGGCGCGGAGCACGTCGACCAGCGGGACCGGGCGGGTCCAGCGGCGGCCGGGCTCCTCACCGGCGAGGACGAGGAGGTTCTCACCGTTACGGCGCATGCGGGTGGCGAGGTGGTCGAGCTTGAAGAGGGAGGACAGCTGGTCCGGGTCGGCCTCGCGGGACTCCAGTTCGGAGATGAGCGACAGCTGACGCTGGATGAGGCCCTGGGAGCGGCGCGAGAGGTTGGTGAACATCGCGTTGACGTTGCCCCGCAGCAGGGCCTGCTCGGCGGCGAGGCGGACGGCCTCGCGGTGCACGTCGTCGAAGGCCGCGGCCACCTGGCCGATCTCGTCCCGGGAGTGCACACCGACCGACTCGACGGAGGTGTCGACGTCCTGCGGGTCCGACTCCGAGAGCTGCTTGACCAGCTCGGGCAGCCGGTCCTGGGCGACCCTGGTCGCGGTGTCCTGCAGACGGCGCAGCGAGCGGATCATGGACCGGGCCACGACGAAGGCGCCCACGAGCGAGACACCGAGGACGAGCAGGATCAGCGCACCGGAGATGATCGCCTCTTGCTCGGCGTCGGCACGCAGGTTACGAGCGGTCTGCTCCATCTGCTCGAGGAGCGAGCCCTCGATCTTCTTCATCTGCTCGATCTTGGCCGAGGAGTCGTCGGTCCAGTCCTTGTACGAGCGGTTGTCCTGGCCGCCCAGACCGCCGGCGCTGGCGAGCACCCGGTCCGCGTAGACGTCGGAGGCCTCGATGGTGGGGCTCGCGTCGTCGATCGGCTTGGTCAGCTCCTCGGCACCGGACCCGTAGATGTCGGAGAAGGTGCTGCGGTCCGACTCCTCGTTCGACAGCGCCGAGTTCGCGTAGAGCCGGTCGTTCTCGTAGAGCTTGCCGGCCTTGTCGTCGGTGGCGGGCAGCGCCGCCGCGATGACCGCGCGCTGGATGGAGGCGTACTCCTTGGCGGAGGAGAAGGCCGCCAGGGCACGGGTCCGCTTGATCATGTCCGGGTTGCTGGTGGCCTCGGCCATGTCCGTGGACAGTTCCAGCAGCTGGGCGATCAGGCGGTGGTAGGCCTCGACCGTCTGCGTGGAGTTCTTGGGGTCCACGTAGGCGTTCTTGCGGATGCTGCTGAGGTTGTAGAGCTCGCGCACCACCCGGACGAGGCTGTCGCGGACGCCGGGCATCTTCGCGGTGGTGTTCGCGGTCTCGGCAGCCTGGGTCGCGTCCGTGAACTGGATGCGGGCCTGGTCCGTCTTCTCCCGGGAGCCCTTGACGGTGAAGTCGGTGGCGTCCAGACCGTGTGCGAGGGGACCGGCCGACAGGTCGCGCTCCTGCTGGAGCGCGGCGGCCAGCTCGGTCGCCTGCTTCGTCATGTCGGTCAGCAGCCGCATGTTGTCGAGCTGCTGGATGTCGTCCACGTTGTCGCCGATGCGCAGGGCACCGAGCGAGGTCGCCGCCACCACGGGGAGCGCGAGCAGCGACACGAGACGGGTCGAGATGCGCCAGTTGCGCAGGGCTATTCGGGAGCCGTTGCCGGTTCCCGCCTTGGTGCCGCCCTTGGGTTTCCCGGGTGGTACGGGAGCAACTGACGCGCCGGGGCGCCCGGAGCGCTCCCCGCCGTCGCCGATCTCCGCCGGACCCGGGTTCTGGGCGTGCTGGGGGGAGGAACCGTTACCGGTTCCGTTGTGTGGCTCCGGCTCCGCCGAAGCGCTGCCATCCCTCTTGAAACGTCCCTGCACTAGCGTCGCAACCTCTGGACCAGGCGCCCCACCGCGTGAACGGCGGGACGGTGTCGGCGTCTTCGGGGGCGCCCTGAATACGTCCCCAATGGTGGTCGTGAGTGACCGGCGCTGGCTCCCCCTTCCACCGCCGCCAGGCGCTGTTCTTGCGCCCCTGCGCGCCGGCACGATCCGGCGGCGGTCCGTGGAATTCCAGCACAGTGCCGGATCTCCAACAAGGCCAATGGGTAACGGTCTGTTCACTGTGACAGCATGTGAGGACCACGTCACCGGGCGTGGAAGGCGTTTCCATTCATTACGGACATACCCGTGCGATCCACGGGCGTGAACAGGGTGTCCCAGTCGCCATGATCAGGAGCGGAATGCGGGCTTCAGATGCCTAATGTCCGTTTCGAGGGGGCGCGTTGATGGCCGGGATTGCCCGTTTTACCCACGACTGAGTGAGCAAACTCACACGCCGATCATGCCTTCTTCACGACTTGACCCGGGAATCGGATGTTTAGCCTGACGCTTTACAGGGATGGCGAATCCGACAACCCGCGCTTGTGGGACGGCCCTTGCGGCCCGCCCGGCGCCCGTTCACGACGAGGTTCAGGACAACAGTGAAGACGACGACGATGTTCCGCACGATAGCCAACCCCCGGCGCACGACCCTGGCCCACCTCGAAGACGCCGAGGACCTGCGCACGCCGGAGCAGGAGCACTCCGTCGACCTCCCCTCTGTGACCGCCAACCCCCGCCGGACGGTTCTGATGACTGTCCCGGGCCAGGCGGCGGAGTAGTTGCACGGTCAAGTACGCGCGGAATCCGCCGATCACTCAAGTCGGTTCCGGTGAAGAATCGGCGGATCTCTGTGAGGGCTCGGTGGAAGGGCGCCCGGCACCAGCCGGGCGCCCTTCCACGTACCCACCGAGTCAATGCGCGAGATGGCCACCCCACCCCGCGTTAGCCTGGACCGTCAGACTCCAGCCAGCTCAGTCAAGGGGGCGCAGGCATCCCGTGCGCATCGCCAGGTTCTCCATCGACGGGAACGTAGCCTTCGGCGCGGTCGAGGGCGACAAGCCGGACGAGCTCGTCCTCGACATCATCAAGGGCATCCCGTTCGCGGACTTCGCGCTCTCCGGTACGAAGGTCCCGGTCAACAAGGTCAGGCTGCTGCCGCCGGTGCTCCCCAACAAGGTCGTGGCCTTCGGCCGCAACTACGCCGAGCACGCCCGCGAGCTGGGCAACGAGGTCCCCGACGCCCCGTTCGCCTTCTTCAAGCCCGCCACCTCGGTGATCGGCCCCGGCGACGAGATCCAGTACCCGTCCTTCTCCGAGGACCTCCACCACGAGGCCGAGCTGGCCGTCGTCATCGGCCGGATGTGCCGCGAGGTCCCGCGCGAACGCGTCAAGGACGTGATCTTCGGCTACACCTGCGCCAACGACATCACCGCCCGTGACGTCCAGAAGCGCGAGAAGCAGTGGGCCCGGGCCAAGGGCTTCGACACCTCCTGCCCGCTGGGCCCCTGGGTGGAGACCGACCTCGACCCGGGCGACCTGACCATCCAGCTCACCGTCAACGGCGGGCAGCGCCAGCTCGGCCGTACGAGCGAGATGATCAACTCCATCGAGGACCTGATCGTCAACATCACCGAGGCCATGACGCTGCTCCCGGGCGACGTGATCCTCACGGGCACCCCGGCAGGGGTCGGCCCCCTCAACGTCGGCGACGAGGTCGCCGTCACCATCGAAGGCATCGGCACTCTCACCAACAAGGTGATCAAGCGTGGCTAACGGCTCCGTCCGCGTACGTTTCTGTCCGTCCCCGACCGGCAACCCCCATGTGGGCCTGGTCCGCACGGCCCTGTTCAACTGGGCGTTCGCCCGCCACACCGGCGGCACGTTCGTCTTCCGCATCGAGGACACCGACGCGGCCCGCGACTCCGAGGAGTCCTACGAGCAGCTCCTGGACTCGCTGCGGTGGCTGGGCTTCACCTGGGACGAGGGCCCCGAGATCGGCGGCCCGCACGCGCCGTACCGCCAGTCGCAGCGCATGGAGACCTACAAGGAGGTGGCCGAGAAGCTCAAGGACGCCGGCCACGCCTACTCCTGCTACTGCACCGCCTCCGAGCTGGAGGAGCGCCGCGACGCCGCCCGCGCCGCCGGGAAGCCCTCCGGCTACGACGGCAAGTGCCGCGAGGTCACGCCGGAGCAGAAGGCACAGTACGAGGCCGAGGGCCGCGAGCCGATCGTCCGCTTCCGGATGCCCGACGAGACGATCACCTTCACGGACCTGGTCCGCGGCGAACTGACCTTCACCCCGGAGAACGTGCCGGACTACGGCATCGTCCGCGCGAACGGCGCCCCGCTCTACACGCTCGTCAACCCCGTCGACGACGCCCTGATGGAGATCACCCACGTCCTGCGCGGCGAGGACCTGCTCTCCTCCACGCCCCGGCAGATCGCCCTCTACAAGGCGCTGATCGAACTGGGCATCGCCAAGGAGGTCCCGTCCTTCGGGCACCTGCCGTACGTGATGGGCGAGGGCAACAAGAAGCTGTCGAAGCGTGACCCGCAGTCGTCGCTCAACCTCTACCGCGAGCGCGGCTTCCTCCCCGAGGGTCTGCTCAACTACCTCTCCCTCCTCGGCTGGTCGCTCTCCGCCGACCAGGACATCTTCACGATCGAGGAGATGGTCGCCGCCTTCGACGTCGCCGACGTGAACCCCAACCCGGCCCGCTTCGACCTGAAGAAGGCCGAGGCGATCAACGCCGACCACATCCGTCTGCTGGATGTGAAGGAGTTCACCGAGCGCTGCGCCCCGTGGCTGAGGGCCCCCTTCGCCCCCTGGGCGCCGGAGGACTTCGACGAGGCCAAGTGGGAGGCGATCGCCCCGCACGCGCAGACCCGCCTCAAGGTCCTCTCGGAGATCACGGAGAACGTGGACTTCCTGTTCCTGCCGGAGCCGGTCGAGGACGAGGCCAGCTGGGCCAAGGCCATGAAGGAGGGCTCCGACGCCCTGCTCCGCACGGCCCGCGAGAAGCTGGAGTCCGCCGACTGGACCTCCGCGGAGTCCCTGAAGGAGGCCGTCCTGGCCGCCGGTGAGGCCCACGGCCTCAAGCTCGGCAAGGCCCAGGCCCCCGTCCGCGTCGCCGTCACCGGCCGCACGGTCGGCCTGCCCCTCTTCGAGTCCCTGGAGATCCTGGGCAAGGAGAAGACGCTGGCGCGGATCGACGCGGCGCTGGCGAAGCTTGCGGCGTGACGCACGGTGCGTGAGGGGCGGCACCCGGGGTTCCGGGTGCCGCCCCTCACGCGTCCCCCGGACACGGGGAGCGACCTCGGGTTACGGTCGGTTCCATGAACATCAAGGCCGTGCTCTGGGACGTCGACGACACCCTTTTCGACTACACCGCGGCCGACCGCGCCGGAATGCGCGCCCACTTGGGCGTCGAGGGACTCCTCCACGGATACGCCTCCGTCGACCAGGCGATCACCCGCTGGAAGGACCTCACCAGCCTGCACTGGCGGCGGTACGCGGCCGGCGAGGGCGACTGGGAGGCCACCCGGCGCGACCGCGTCCGGGACTTCCTCGGCGAACCGCTGACCGACCCGGAGGCGGACGCCTGGTTCGAGCGGTACGTCGCCCACTACGAGCGCGCCTGGTCCCTCTTCCCGGACGTCCTGCCCGTCCTGGACGCCCTCGCCGCCAGCCACCGGCACGCGGTGCTCTCCAACTCCAGCCTCCCCGTCCAGGAGCGCAAGCTGCGCACCCTCGGCGTGTGGGACCGATTCGAGACGGTGCTGTGCGCCGAGCAGCTGGGTGTCCACAAGCCGGCCGCCGAGGCGTTCCACGTGGCCTGTGAGGCCCTGGAGCTGCCTCCGCACGAGGTCGCGTACGTCGGCGACCATCCGGAGATCGACGGCCGGGGCGCCGCCGAGGCCGGTCTGCTGTCTGTCTGGATCGACCGCGGCGATCTCCACGCGACCGTCGACCCGCCCGTCGGCCCGCACCGGATCGCCACCCTCGCCGAACTCCCCGCGATCCTCGGCTCGGATACCCGTTTTGGAGCGCCGTCCACCTTCGGGTAATGTTCTTTCTGCGCCGCCGGGGAGCGGGCCGAAAGGCCGGAACCGACGGAGCACACTAGAACAAGATCCCTTCAGGGGCTTGCGTTCCAGTGGCCTATGGTGTAATTGGCAGCACGACTGATTCTGGTTCAGTTAGTCTTGGTTCGAGTCCAGGTAGGCCAGCTCGCAGAGCTCATCTGCAGGCGGAGATCACTCCGCGAAGCCCCCGTTGTGTAGCGGCCTAGCACGCTGCCCTCTCAAGGCAGTAGCGCCGGTTCGAATCCGGTCGGGGGTACAGATCCTTCCCGCGGGGAGAGTTCGGGTCGCACCCCCTCACCTCGATGCAGGATCGCTAGGGCCCCCGTTGTGTAGCGGCCTAGCACGCCGCCCTCTCAAGGCGGTAGCGCCGGTTCGAATCCGGTCGGGGGTACTGACTGGTCTAAACCACATTGGTCTATGGTGTAATTGGCAGCACGACTGATTCTGGTTCAGTTAGTCTTGGTTCGAGTCCAGGTAGACCAGCTCGGACCTGCGGCGGTGCAGTACTGAACGCCTGCAGGCTCCACGCCCCCGTTGTGTAGCGGCCTAGCACGCCGCCCTCTCAAGGCGGTAGCGCCGGTTCGAATCCGGTCGGGGGTACGTTCCAGGAAGGCCCTCCACTTCGGTGGGGGGCCTTCTTCGTGCGTCAACTCGCCGTACGGGACCAGGAGTTTCGACGTCGACCGCATGCGTCGACCGCATGAGACGTCGTCCGTACGAGAAAAGGCCTGCCGCGGCGTTGAGGCAGGCCTTCTTCGTGGTGGGACGGGAGCTTCGAGGGGTCAGCCGGTGCGGCGGAGGGCCTCCGAGAGCCGGCCCGCGGCGTCGATCACCGCCTGGGCGTGCATACGACCGGGATGACGGGTGAGCCGCTCGATGGGGCCGGAGACGGAGACCGCGGCGACCACACGGTTCGAGGGCCCGCGCACGGGGGCGGAGACCGAGGCCACGCCCGGCTCCCGCTCGCCGATGGACTGCGCCCAGCCCCGGCGCCGTACACCCGAGAGGGCGGTGGCGGTGAAGCGGGCGCCCTGCAGGCCGCGGTGCAGGCGCTCGGGCTCCTCCCAGGCCATCAGGATCTGCGCCGAGGAGCCGGCCTTCATCGTCAGGGTCGAACCGACCGGGACCGTGTCCCGCAGGCCGGACAGGCGCTCCGCCGCGGCGACGCAGATGCGCATGTCGCCCTGGCGGCGGTAGAGCTGCGCGCTCTCGCCCGTCACGTCCCGTAGATGGGTGAGCACCGGGCCCGCCGTCGCGAGGAGGCGGTCCTCGCCGGCGGCCGCGGCCAGCTCGGCCAGCCTGGGGCCGAGGATGAAACGGCCCTGCATGTCGCGTGCCACCATGCGGTGGTGTTCCAGAGCCACGGCCAGGCGGTGGGCCGTGGGTCGTGCGAGTCCGGTGGCGCCGACCAGACCCGCGAGGGTGGCCGGACCGGACTCCAGAGCGCTCAGGACCAGGGCCGCCTTGTCCAGAACGCCGACGCCGCTACTGTTGTCCATGCAACGATACTCGCGTCTCACTCTGTGAAACGCAAGTTCAATTTCGCGTGGACCTTGCCACTCTGGAAGCAGAACAACAACGGCTCGCGGACCGACGAGCCCGGCGGCCGGCGCGCGCCACGAGGGGATTCGCGCGCTCGCCACCTCCGAGATCTCTAGTTGGGCCGACGCGCTGTCGCGTCGGCCGGAGGGAAAGCGATGGGTAGGACACTCGCGGAGAAGGTCTGGGACGACCACGTCGTCCGGCGCGCCGAGGGCGAGCCCGACCTCCTCTTCATCGATCTGCACCTGCTGCACGAGGTGACCAGCCCCCAGGCCTTCGACGGTCTCCGCAAGAGCGGGCGGAAGGTTCGCCGGCTCGACCTGACCATCGCGACCGAGGACCACAACACCCCCACCCTCGACATCGACAAGCCCATCGCGGACCCGGTCTCCCGTGTCCAGCTGGAGACGCTGCGCGCGAACGCCGCCGAGTTCGGTGTGCGTCTGCACCCGCTGGGCGACGTCGAGCAGGGCGTCGTGCACGTCGTCGGCCCGCAGCTGGGTCTGACCCAGCCCGGTATGACGGTCGTCTGCGGTGACTCCCACACCTCGACGCACGGCGCCTTCGGCGGTCTGGCGTTCGGTATCGGCACCTCCCAGGTGGAGCATGTGCTGGCCACGCAGACGCTGCCGCTGGTCCGCCCCAAGACCATGGCGATCACGGTCGAGGGCGAGCTGGCCGAGGGCGTCACCGCCAAGGACCTCATCCTGGCGATCATCGCCAAGATCGGCACGGGCGGCGGCCAGGGCTATGTCCTGGAGTACCGGGGCGAGGCCATCGAGAAGCTCTCGATGGAGGCCCGCATGACCATCTGCAACATGTCGATCGAGGCCGGCGCCCGCGCGGGCATGATCGCCCCCGACCAGACCACCTTCGACTACCTCAAGGGCCGTCCGCACGCCCCCGAGGGCGAGGACTGGGACGCGGCCGTCGCGTACTGGAAGACGCTGAAGACGGACGACGACGCCGAGTTCGACGCCGAGGTGATCATCGACGGCGCCTCCCTGTCGCCGTTCGTCACCTGGGGCACCAACCCCGGCCAGGGCGCGCCGCTTTCGGCCTCGGTCCCCGACCCGGCTTCGTACGAGGACGCTTCGGAGCGCCTCGCCGCCGAAAAGGCCCTGGAGTACATGGGGTTGGAGGCCGGCCAGCCGCTGAAGTCCATCAACGTGGACACCGTCTTCGTAGGTTCCTGCACCAATGGCCGCATCGAGGACCTGCGCGCCGCCGCCGAGCTGGTCAAGGGCCGCAAAGTCGCCGACGGCGTACGGATGCTGGTCGTCCCCGGTTCCGCGCGGGTCGGTCTGCAGGCCGTCTCCGAGGGCCTGGACGTGGTCTTCAAGGAGGCCGGCGCCGAGTGGCGGCACGCTGGCTGCTCGATGTGTCTGGGCATGAACCCCGACCAGCTGGCCCCCGGTGAGCGCTCCGCGTCCACCTCCAACCGCAACTTCGAGGGCAGGCAGGGCAAGGGCGGCCGTACCCACCTGGTGTCGCCGCAGGTCGCCGCCGCGACGGCCGTGCTGGGCCACCTGGCGTCCCCCGCCGACCTGACCGACACCCCCGCGCCCGCTGGAGTCTGAACAGCCATGGAAGCATTCACCACGCACACCGGCCGGGCCGTCCCGCTGCGCCGCAGCAACGTCGACACCGACCAGATCATCCCCGCCCACTGGCTCAAGAAGGTGACCAGGGACGGCTTCGAGGACGGGCTGTTCGAGGCCTGGCGCAAGGACGAGACCTTCATCCTCAACCAGCCCGAGCGCGAGGGCGCCACCGTCCTGATCGCCGGCCCCGACTTCGGCACCGGCTCCTCCCGTGAGCACGCGGTGTGGGCGCTGCAGAACTACGGCTTCAAGGCCGTCATCTCCTCCCGCTTCGCCGACATCTTCCGCGGCAACTCGCTCAAGAACGGCCTGCTCACGGTCGTCCTGAAGCAGAAGATCGTGGACGCGCTGCAGCAGCTCACGGAGAACGACCCCGAGGCCGAGATCACCGTCGACCTCCAGGCCCGCGAGGTGCGCGCCGAGGGCATCACCGCCTCCTTCGAGCTGGACGAGAACTCCCGCTGGCGGCTGCTGAACGGGCTCGACGACATCTCCATCACGCTCCAGAACGAGGCCGACATCGCCGCGTACGAGGCCAAGCGCCCCTCGTACAAGCCGAGGACGCTGAAGGTCTGATTCCACCGCGCGGATCCACCCCTCGGGCGGTCCGCGCAAGGCGGATTCCAGCCACCGCGACACCCCCAGGTACCCCCAATCGTGCACGGTTGGGGGTACCTCCATGTCCGGCTCCGGGGACCTTCGAAGTCATGTGCAGAAAGGTTTCAACTCCCCTAGTTACAAAGGTGATTGCCGGGGTACGCGCATCATGGTGTGGCATCGGCCCGGGGTGCTCCACGGGCCCCGGGGAGACGGCAGTTGCCCCCTGCGCAGGCGACAACTCGCCCCAGATGGCACAATCTGTGCATGGAACACGACGGCCAACTCGAGCTCTATGCGGCGGTCGCGAGCCAACTCAAGGAAGCGCACGCAAGGGTGCGCGCACTGCAAGTCCCGGAGGGCGTACGCATGGCGCTGACCCGGAAGCTGCTGGTCATTACGGCCGTGGCCAAGCACGATCTCGCCGACGCGGCAAGGCGGCTGGAGAGCTTCACGACGGACCTCGACGAGGGGCGAATGCCCGTAGAGGAACGCTGAAGGAACTCCATGACTGTCCGAGTTCGTTGCGGCACAAGGGTGATAAGCCCGTTTCGTGTTTGATTTGCGGTATATATCTGCCTAACGTGCGAAAAAGCTTGAACACTATCGTTCGGGCGATGTCTCCGAAGGGGAAGACGTGAACAAGGCGCAGCTCGTAGAAGCGATTGCGGACAAGGTCGGCGGGCGTCAGCAGGCCGCCGACGCGGTCGACGCCGTTCTGGACGCCATCGTCCGCGCGGTCGTCGGCGGGGACCGGGTGTCGGTCACCGGCTTCGGTTCGTTCGAGAAGGTCGACCGGCCGGCCCGTTACGCCCGCAACCCGCAGACGGGTGAGCGGGTTCGGGTCAAGAAGACCTCGGTGCCGCGTTTCCGCGCGGGCCAGGGCTTCAAGGACCTGGTGAGCGGTTCGAAGAAGCTTCCCCGTGGTGGCGAGGTCGCGGTCAAGAAGGCGCCCAAGGGCAGCCTGAGCGGTGGGGCTTCGGCGACGGTCAAGAAGGCGGCGGCGAAGAAGACCACCGCGAAGAAGACGACCGCCCGCAAGACCACGGCCGCCGCCAAGAAGACGACGGCCGCCGCGAAGAAGACCACGGCGAAGAAGACGACCGCGAAGAAGGCCACGACCAAGTCCGCGGCGGCGAAGAAGACGACCGCCAAGAAGACGACGGCGACGGCGAAGAAGGCCGCGGCGAAGAAGGCGCCGGCCAAGAAGGCCACCGCGAAGCGGGCCCCGGCCGCGAAGTCGACGGCTCGCAAGACGACCGCGAAGAAGACGGCCGCGCGTCAGGCTTAGAACGCCGGGTACTCACACGCACCGGGCCGGGCTCCCAGTTACTTGGAGCCCGGCCCGCGGCGTGTATGGGGTTCAGGGGTGCCTATTCGCCGTGGGGGACTTGTTCGCGGGCGGGTGCGGCCTGTGTGGTTGCTCGCGCCCACGCGGCGGAGCCGCGAATCGACACAGCCCGCGCCCCTTTCGGGGCGCGGCCTTGGTGAGAGTTCCTTCAGAACGTCTGCAGGGTGATCAGCGTGATGCGCAGGGCCTCG
This sequence comes from Streptomyces sp. MB09-02B, assembly GCF_033794485.1. Classification (NCBI taxonomy): domain Bacteria; kingdom Bacillati; phylum Actinomycetota; class Actinomycetes; order Kitasatosporales; family Streptomycetaceae; genus Streptomyces; species Streptomyces sp. MB09-02B. The sequence continues at coordinate 9,439 of NZ_JARGEE010000063.1, read as the reverse complement.
CCCTCGCCCTCCGTCTCGATGCGGACCCGCTGACCCGGGCGCAGCAGACGCAGCGCGCCCGCGTCGAAGGCCGGGGTGTCGAAGGGGACCGGGGTGCCGTCGTCCAGGAGAACCTGGCCGGAGCGGGTGGCGGGGTCGTAGGTGTACGCGGTGGCCTGCATGGCCGCAGCCTACTGGCCGGGGATCAGCAGGCGCGCGGCCGCGGCGGCCGTACGGGGGCCGACGCCGAGGCCGAGGGCGGCACGGAGGTCGTCCCCGGTGTCGACGTCCTGACGCACGGTGTCGACGTCGGCGAGAGCGAGCTCCGCGGCCCCGGAGCAGCGGTGGCGCCTACGGGATTCGGGGCCGAAGGCGGGGGAGAGGTCATGGCCGGGGGTCGCGGCGAGCAGGGTCGTACCGGTGCCCGCGGCGTCGGGGAGGAAAGAACGGGGGAATTCGGCGGCCGCGTTCAGCACCCGGGTCAATTCCCCGGGGCGCAGAGCCGGCAGATCCGCGTTCAGCGCCGCCACGTGGCTTTGCGGGCGTACGTCGCGTACGACGGCCGCCGCGTGCCGCAGAGCGGCGTTCAGGCCGTCCCGGGAGGCCTCGTGGGGGTCCTCGGGGACGGTGCGGGCGCCGAGGGACGCCAGCTCGCGCGCGGCCAGCGGGTCGTCGGTGACCACCACCACACCCCGGACCGCCGCGGCGGCCAGGGCCGCGGCCACCGTGTCCTGCGCGAAGGCGAGGGCCAGACCGGGGCGCACTCCGTCGTCGGCGGTGTCCCGGAGCCTGCTCTTGGCCCGCGCCAGGGGCTTCAGGGGTACGACCAGGGTCCACTGCACGGGCATTCCGTCCCTCTCTTGTCGCGGCCATTGTCGCTCGGGCGCAAGGGACGGCCGCAGGCCGGGGCGTACGGTGTTCTCGACAGACCGGCAGCCCGGGGCGACACTTGTGCGGCTCCGGGCCCCCGGAACAGGCCCTGGGAAGTCCTAGAGGAAGGTGTCCGCGTGCCCCGCCGGAGAATCGGCTTCTGGTACCGCCTCGCCGCGGTGATCGCCAAACCACCCCTGGTGGTGCTGATCAAGCGGGACTGGCGTGGAATGGAGAACATTCCGGCCGAGGGTGGATTTATCACTGCCGTGAACCACAATTCGCATGTCGATCCCTTTGCGTACGCCCATTATCAGTACAACAGCGGGCGGGTTCCGCGATTTCTCGCGAAGAGCGGTCTCTTCGGCAAGGGATTCATCGGCGCCGTCATGCGCGGCACCGGCCAGATCCCCGTCTACCGCGAGAGCACCGACGCGCTGAGCGCCTTCCGGGCCGCGATCGACGCCGTGGAGCGCGGCGAGTGCGTCGCCTTCTACCCCGAGGGCACCCTCACCCGCGACCCGGACGGCTGGCCGATGACCGGCAAGACGGGTGCGGCGCGGGTCGCCCTGCAGACCAGGTGCCCGGTGATCCCGGTCGCGCAGTGGGGCGCCAACGAACTCCTGCCGCCGTACGCCAAGAAGCCGCACCTGTGGCCGCGCAAGACGCACCGCGTCCTCGCGGGCCCGCCCGTCGACCTCTCGCGCTTCTACGGCCAGGAGATGAGCCCCGACCTGCTGAAGGACGCGACGGAGGTCATCATGGCCGCCGTCACGCACCAGCTGGAGCAGATCCGCGGCGAGAAGGCCCCCGCGACGCCGTACGACCCCAAGCGGGAGCGGATCGAACAGCGGCGCAGGTCCGCCCGGGCGGTGCTCGACAATGGGAAGCGGCAACAGCACAGCCCGGTCCAGCGGGCCCAGGAACACCAGGAAGAGGGGCAGGGCAAGTGAGCAAGCCGGTCAAGGCGGCCGTGTTCAGCGCCGGTTCATGGGGTACGGCCTTCGGTACGGTGCTCGCCGACGCCGGGTGCGAGGTCACCCTGTGGGCGCGCCGTCCGGAAGTCGCGGACGCGATCAACTCCACTCGGACCAACACCGACTACCTGCCGGGCCTGGAACTCCCGCGGAACGTGCGGGCCACCACGGACGCGGCCGAGGCCGCCGCGGACGCCGACTTCACGATCCTCTCCATCCCGTCCCAGACCCTGCGCGCCAACCTCGCCGAATGGGTGCCCCTGCTGGCCCCCGGCACTGTCCTCGTCTCGCTGATGAAAGGCGTCGAACTCGGTTCCGCCATGCGGATGAGCGAGGTGATCGAGGACGTCGCCAAGGTGGGTCAGGACCGCGTCGCCGTCGTCTCCGGACCCAACCTGGCGCGTGAGATCGCCTCCCGCATGCCGGCCGCCTCGGTGGTCGCCTGCACCGACGAGGCGGTCGCCCAGAAGCTCCAGACCGCCTGCCACACGCCGTACTTCCGCCCGTACACCAACACCGACGTCGTCGGCTGCGAACTGGGCGGCGCGGTGAAGAACGTCATCGGTCTCGCCGTCGGCATCGCGGACGGCATGGGCCTCGGCGACAACGCCAAGGGGTCGCTGATCACCCGCGGTCTCGCGGAGACGACCCGGCTCGGCCTGGCGATGGGCGCCGACCCGCTCACCTTCGCCGGACTCGCGGGCCTCGGCGACCTGGTGGCGACCTGTTCCTCGCCGCTCTCCCGCAACCACACCTTCGGCACCAACCTCGGCAAGGGCATGACCCTGCAGGAGACCATCGCGGTCACCAAGCAGACCGCCGAGGGCGTCAAGTCCTGTGAGTCCGTACTGGACTTGGCCCGTCGGCACGGCGTCGACATGCCCATCACCGAGACCGTCGTCGACATCGTCCACGACGGCAAGCCGCCGGTCGTCGCCCTCAAGGAGATGATGTCGCGCAGCGCCAAGCCGGAGCGACGCTGAGCGAAAGCGACCGTTCGGGCACTGACTCGCGCCCTACCACCGGGTACTCTCGACGCGATATGAGCAGCGAGAACCTCCCCCAGAGCCCTGAGCAGCCGCCCCGCAAGCCGCGCGTGGCCGTCGTCTTCGGCGGCCGCAGCTCGGAACACGGGATCTCCGTGGTCACGGCCGGCGCCGTACTGCGTGCCATCGACCGGACGAAGTACGACGTCCTGCCGATCGGCATCACGCGCGACGGCCGTTGGGCGCTCACCGCCGACGAACCGGAGCGGATGGCGATCACAGACCGCCGCACGCCGACCGTCGAGGAACTCGCCGAGTCCCGCGAGGGCGGCGTGATCCTGCCCGTCGACCCCGCCAACCGTGAAGTCGTCTACAGCGAGCCCGGTTCGGTGCCCAAGGCCCTCGGCGAGGTCGACGTCGTCTTCCCCGTCCTGCACGGGCCCTACGGCGAGGACGGCACCCTCCAAGGCCTCCTGGAACTCTCCGGCGTCCCGTACGTCGGCTCGGGCGTGCTCGCCTCGGCCGTCGGCCAGGACAAGGAGTACATGAAGCGGGTGTTCACCTCCTTCGGGCTCAAGGTCGGCCCGTACGTGGTGATCCGGCCGCGCGAGTGGCAGCTCGACGAGTCGGCCGCCCGCAAGAAGATCATCGATCTCGCCGGTGAGCACGGCTGGCCCCTCTTCGTGAAGCCCGCCCGCGCGGGCTCCTCCATCGGCATCACCAAGGTCGACGACCTCGACGGCCTCGACGAGGCGATCGCCGAGGCCCAGCGCCACGACCCGAAGATCCTCGTCGAAGCGGCCCTGCGCGGCCGGGAGATCGAGTGCGGCGTCCTGGAGTTCGAGGACGGCCCGCGCGCCTCCGTCCCCGCCGAGATCCCGCCGCCCGAGGCCCACGCGTACTACGACTTCGAGGCCAAGTACATCGACTCGACGCCCGGCATCGTCCCGGCCCCGCTGACCCCGGAGGAGACGGCCGAGGTCCAGCGGCTCGCGGTCGACGCCTTCGAAGCGTCCTCCTGCGAGGGCCTGGTCCGCGCCGACTTCTTCCTCACGGAGGACGGCGACTTCGTCATCAACGAGATCAACACGCTCCCCGGCTTCACACCGATCTCGATGTACCCGGCGATGTGGAAGGCGAGCGGGGTGGAGTACGGCGAGCTGGTGGACCGCCTGATCCAGGCGGCATTGCACAGGCCGACGGGCCTGCGCTGAGCCGTGCCCCTGATGGGCCTAAGGCCCAAAAAGGGGCGCGGGGAACTGCGCGACCAGCCACAAACCGGCCCGCAGCCTCCCGACGGCCTCCCGAGGCACCCCCTCAGGAGGCCACACCTTCGGGAACCGCCTTCTTGATGGCAGGCGCCAGCCCGACGAGGATCGGCGAAGTGTCCTCCGCGGCCCGCTCGGCCGTCACGGACACCTCCACGTACACGGAGCGATTGGCTGTCGTGAAGCGGTAGGCGCCCCCGTCCCGCTTCTCCATCAGCCAGTCCACCCCGTCGACGGCCCCGGCCACCGCATCGGCGTCCCGCCCCTCCGCCACCCCGGGGTCGACCATCTTGGGCGGTTGGGGTACGCCGCAGCGCAGTATGATCACCGCGTCGCCCCAGCCCGCCGTCAGCGAGGAGGCGGGCTGAGGATCCCGGCGGCCGAGACCGTCCACCGTCCGCGGCAGCACCTCGTCCAGGTTCCGGCACAGTTTCGTGGCGGCGGCCCCCGGGCTGGGAACCGCCGCCGAGCCGCCGTCGTCTGCTGAGGAGCAGCCCGCGACGGCGATCAACGACACAGCCAGGACGGGCAGCCCGAGACGAGCGGGGCGCCGGTGACGGAACGACTTCACCGGGCAAGGGTAGACGGGGGCTACAGGTGAACGACCGGGCAGGTCAGGGTACGGGTGATCCCGTCCACTTGCTGGACCTTCGCGACCACCAGCCGGCCGAGGTCGTCGACGGTGTCGGCCTGGGCGCGCACGATGACGTCGTACGGGCCCGTCACGTCCTCGGCCTGGATGACCCCAGGGAGCTTGCTGATCGTGTCGGCGACGGTCGACGCTTTGCCGACCTCCGTCTGGATCAGGATGTACGCCTGTACCACGGAACCTCCAGGGCGGCCACGAGGATCATGTGGATCATGTCGGGAAAAGGAACGCCACGGTATCGCGTCGCCGAGTGCCAGGGGGAGACCCCCGGGGGCCGCGCCGCACGCACCGGGGTGCGGGGGAGACGGAAGTTGACGGTCCACTCGACCGTACCGAGGACGACAACGGCCCGCGACCGGGCGCGAGTGACACTGGAAGCGGCACGAGAAGGGGCGATACGACGATGAAGGGCACCGTGGGAGAGCTGGGGGAGTTCGGGCTCATCAGGGAGCTCACCTCCCGGCTCACCACCACCCCGGCGGTCCGGGTCGGCCCCGGCGACGACGCCGCCGTGGTGGCGGCGCCGGACCGCAGGGTCGTGGCGAGCACCGACCTCCTGCTGGAGGGGCGGCACTTCCGGCGCGACTGGTCCACGGCGTACGACGTGGGACGCAAGGCCGCCGCGCAGAACCTCGCGGACATCGCCGCCATGGGTGCCGTGCCCACCGCGCTGCTGCTCGGTCTGGTCGCGCCCGTCGACCTGCCGGTGACCTGGGCCACCGAACTGATGGACGGCCTGCGCGACGAGTGCCAGGTGGCCGGCGCGGCCGTGGTCGGCGGTGACGTCGTCCGCGGCGACACCATCATGATCTCGATCACCGCGCTCGGTGATCTGCGCAACCACGAGCCCGTGACCAGGGGCGGAGCCCAGCCCGGGGATGTCGTGGCCGTCACCGGCTGGCTCGGCTGGTCCGCCGCCGGGCACGCGGTCCTCTCCCGGGGCTTCCGCTCGCCGCGCGCCTTCGTGGAGGCCCACCGGCGCCCCGAGCCGCCGTACCACGCGGGCCCGGCCGCGGCCTCGCTCGGCGCGACCGCGATGTGCGACGTCAGTGACGGGTTGATCGCGGACCTGGGGCACATCGCCGAGGCGAGCAAGTGCCGGATCGACATCCGCTCCGGCGCGATCGACATCCCCACCCAGATGCACGACATCGGTCAGGCCGTCGGCGTCGACCCCCTGCAGTGGGTGCTCACCGGCGGCGAGGACCACGCGATCGTCGCCACCTTCCCGCAGGACGTGAAACTGCCCGCGCGCTGGAAGGTGATCGGCGAGGTCCTCAACCCCTCCGCGTTGCCGCAGGTCACCGTGGACGGGGCGCCCTGGACCAGCAAGGGCGGCTGGGACCACTTCGGGGACATCGAGTCATGAGTGCGGCTCCCGCGCGGGTCCTGACCGTGGCCGGCTCCGACTCCGGCGGCGGGGCCGGGATCCAGGCCGACCTGAAGACGATGCTCGCGCTCGGGGTGCACGGCATGAGCGTCGTCACGGCCGTCACCGCGCAGAACTCCCTCGGCGTGCGGGGCGCCTGGGAGCTTCCGGTGGAGGCGGTGCGCGCCCAGTACCGCAGCGTCGTCGACGACATCGGCGTCCAGGCCGTCAAGACCGGCATGCTCGCCTCCGCCGAACTCGTCGAGGCGGTCGCCGAGTTGCTGGCCGCCACGGACGCGCCGGTCGTCGTCGACCCGGTCGGTGTCTCCAAGCACGGCGACCCGCTGCTGGCCGCCTCCGCGCTGGAATCCGTACGGACGCGACTGCTGCCGGTGGCCACCGTGGCGACGCCCAACCTCGACGAGGTGGCCCAACTCACCGGTGTCCGGGTCGGGTCGGAGGCCGGGATGCGCGAGGCCGCCGAGGCCGTGCTGGCGTACGGGCCGCGCTGGGCGCTGATCAAGGGCGGCCACCTCCCGGGGGAAGCCGTCGATCTTCTGACCGACGGCTCCGAGGAGCACTGGCTGCGGGCCCCCAGGTACGACAACCGGCACACCCACGGCACGGGCTGCACCCTCGCCTCCGCGATCGCCTCGCACCTCGCCAGAGGGCGGACCGTTCCGGAGGCTGTGACGGGGGCCAAGGAGTACGTCACGGGAGCGATCGCCGCCGGGTTCGCGCTCGGCGGGGGGATCGGGCCGGTGGACCACGGGTGGGCCCTCAGGCGGGGGGCTCGGCCGACTTGATCCGCGATGTGTCAGGGCAGCAAGAAGCCGGTCCACTCCAGGTGGACCGGCTCGATGCAGCGAACCAGCAGTGGCCGCGCGCTTAGCTGTGCGTCAGCGCGAGACCTTGCCGGCCTTGATGCACGAGGTGCAGGCGTTCACGCGCTTCGGCGTCCCGCCGACCACGGTACGGACGCGCTGGATGTTCGGGTTCCAGCGACGGGACGTACGGCGGTGCGAGTGCGAGATGTTGTTGCCGAAGCCCGGCCCCTTGCCGCAGACGTCGCAGTTGGCAGCCACGGGTCACTCCAAAGACTTCAGATGCACTTACGGATGATCCCGGCAGGCCGGAATCGAGATCAGAGATCTGAGTGGCGTTGCCAGGGGAATGGCCCGATGTGGATCGGGCAACCGGAGCAGCATACAACGACTGCGCCAGTACAACGAAACTACCATGGCTGCTCAGGAGCCCTGCTCCGCCCCCTTCCGGCGGACACCCCTCCAAGGTCTACTCTGCGTCCCAGTCCCAGCAGCTCAAGGAGGCGCAGGTGCCGCAGGTGCCGCAGACATTCTTCGATGCTCTCGCGGTGCGCACCTGGTGCGGACTCGCGCTGGCGGCGCTGGGACGCGCGCGCGAGGAGATCGACGCGATCAACGTGTACCCGGTGGCCGACGGTGACACCGGAACCAACCTGTACCTGACGATGGAGTCGGCCGTGGCGGCCGTCGAGGCGGTGTTCACGGGTCACGAGACGGCTGGCCCGCCCGTCGCGGCGGGTCCGCTCGTCGGAGAAGGGCAGTACGCCGGAGGGGGCCCGTCCGGCGGAGGGGGCCCGTCCGGCGGAACGGGGCAGCCCACGCTCGCCGAGGCCGCGCGGGCCATGGCGCACGGCGCGCTGATCGGTGCCCGGGGGAACTCCGGGACGATCCTCGCCCAGCTCCTGCGGGGCATGGCCCAGGTCCTTGCCGGCGACGCCGGGGCGCCCCGCACCGACGGCCGGGGACTGCGGCTCGCCCTGCGGCACGCCGCCGACTCCGCCCGCGACGCCGTCGCGCACCCCGTCGAGGGCACCGTCCTCACGGTCGCCTCCGCCGCCGCCGACGCGGCCGGTGACGCCGAGGACGACTGCGGGGCCGTCGCCCGTGCCGCCTACGAGGGTGCCGGCAGGGCCCTGGCGGCGACCCCCGCCCAGCTGGCCGCCCTGGCCCGCGCCGGCGTCGTGGACGCGGGGGGGCGGGGGCTGGTGGCGGTGCTCGCGGCACTGGTGGAGACGTTCACGGGAGAGGCGCCGAGGGCGGTGCCCGTTCCCGCCGTGCACGCGCGCGTGGCCGTCGCCGAAGCCGCGGCGGAGGTGTGCGACGGGGACGACCGGCCCGAAGCGGGCGGCCCGGCCTTCGAGGTGATCTACCTCCTGGAGGCGGACGACACGGCGGTGGCCCGACTGCGGCGGCGCCTGGACGAACTGGGGGACTCCCTCGTCGTGGTCGGCGGGGACGGGCTGTGGAACGTCCATGTGCACGTCGACGACGCGGGGGCCGCCGTCGAGGCCGGGGTCGAGGCCGGACGGCCGTACCGGATCCGGATCACCCACTTCGGGGCCGAGGACGCCCATATGACCGGTGAGGCCGGGCGGCAGCCGCGCGAGCGCGCCCAGCGGGCCGTCGTGGCCGTCGTGCCGGGGGAGGGGCTGGCCGGGCTCTACGCCGAGGCCGGCGCGACCACGGTGCTGGCCCGCCCCGGGGAGCCGCCCGCCAGCGGGGAGCTGGTGGAGGCCGTACGGCGTGCCCACGCGCGCGAGGTGGTGCTGTTGCCCAACGACGCGGACCTGCGGCACACGGCGGCGGCCGCCGCCGAGCAGGCCCGCGCCGAGGGTGTGCGGGTCGCTCTCATCCCCACCCGCTCGGCCGTCCAGGGCATCGCCGCCCTGGCCGTGCACGAGCCCGACCGCCGCTTCGACGAGGACGTCGTCTCGATGACGTCCGCCGCGGGTGCCACCCGTTACGCCGAGGTCGTCATCGCCGAGCGTCAGTCCTGGACCATGGCGGGCATCTGCCAGGCCGGCGACGTCCTCGGGCTCGTCGACGGGGACGTCGCGGTCATCGGCTCCGACGTGACGGTGACCGCGGCGGCGGTGGTCGACCGGATGCTGGCGGCCGGGGGGGAGATGGTCACGCTGGTCCTGGGGGACGAGGCGCCCGCGGATGTCGTGGAGCACGTGGAGGCCAGGGTGCGTGAGGGGCATCTGGCGGTGGACACGGTGGTGTACCGGGGTGGGCGGCAGGGAGCGTTGCTGCTGATCGGCGTCGAGTAGGGATTTTCCTCGCCCCCGCCGCCCCTACCCGTCCCATCCCAGGGGCTGCGCCCCTTCAGGGGCGCGGGGAACTGCGCGAACGGGGTCCGGGGCGGAGCCCCGAGTCTTTGACGCGGGGGTCCAAGGGGCGCGTAGCCCCTGGGATGGGACGGGTAGGGGCGGCGGGGGCGAGGCAACCCGGCGTGCGCCCTGCCGCGCCGCTCAGCTCAGCCCCGCCGCCTCCAACAGCCGCTCCGCCTCCACC
>NZ_JARGEE010000639.1:0-3556 GCF_033794485.1 Streptomyces sp. MB09-02B | reverse complement strand
CTCCGCTCCCCACCCTCCGCCCGCTGCTCGACCCGTCGCCGGAGTACGCCAAGTGGCGTACCGAGGAGCCGATCCGCCGGGTGACGATCTGGGGCGACAACAGCCCCTGGCTGATCACCCGGCACGAGGACGCCCGCGCGGTCCTCGCCGACCCCCGCTTCAGCGCCGACGCGACCCGCGACGGCTTCCCCGGCTTCCGCCCGCAGTCGCCGCCCCGCGCGCCGGGCCAGTTCTTCATGATGGACCCGCCCGACCACACCCGCCTGCGCCGCGTCCTGATCCCCGACTTCACCTTCCGCCGCGTCGAACAGCTGAGGCCGGCGATCGCCCGGATCTGCGGCGAGCTGCTCGACGCGATGACCGCGGACGGCGCCACGACAGCCGACCTGGTCGGGGCGTACGCCCTTCCCCTGCCCTCGCTCGCCATCTGCGAGCTGCTCGGTGTGCCGTACGAGGACCACGACTTCTTCCAGCGGCAGGCCAACGCGTTCAGCAGCCTCTCGTCGGGGCCGGAAGAGATGATGGCCGCCCGCAAGGCCCTCCACACGTACCTGGGCGAGCTGCTCGCCCGACGCGGCCGGGAGCCCGCCGACGATCTCCTCTCACGTCTCGCCCGGGACCGGGTGGCGACCGGCGAGGTCAGCGCGCCCGAGGCCGTCGGCATCGCCTCGCTGCTGCTGGTGGCAGGCCACGAGACGACCGCGAACATGTTCCCGCTCGCGGTTGTGGCCCTGCTGCGCCACCCCGCACAACTGGCGGCCCTGCGCGCGGACCCCGGCCTGTGGCCCGGTGCCGTCGAGGAACTCCTGCGCCATCTGACCGTCGCGCACTCGGGACTGCGCCGGGTGGCCACCGAGGACGTGGAGGTGGCCGGTGTCCGCATCCGCGCGGGCGAGGGTGTGGTCGTGGCGCTCCAGGCCGCCAACCGCGACCCGTCCGCCTTCACCGACCCCGACACGCTGGACGTCCGCCGCGAAGCCTCCGGGCACCTGGCCTTCGGCCACGGACTGCACCAGTGCATCGGCCAATCCCTGGCCCGCGCGGAACTCCAGGTCGGCCTGCCCGCCCTCTTCGACCGCCTGCCGGGCCTGCGCCTGACCGCACCGCCGGAGGACTTCGCGCTGACGATGACCACGGTCCACGGGGTCCGGTCGCTGCCGGTCGGCTGGTAGGCCGTCACGACAGGCCGTCACGACAGGCCGTCACGACAGGCCGTCACGACAGGCCGTCACGACAGGCCGTCACGACGGGCCGTTCCGCCCGCCACGAGCGTGTTCCGCCGCTCACGACGGGCCGTTCCGCCCGTCACGGAGGGGGCCGGAAAAGGGAGGTCCGCCCGTCCCGTCGGCTGGTATAGAGGCGGGCATGACCACCATCACCCTCGTCCGGGGCGACATCACCCAGCAGTCCGTCGACGCCATCGTCAACGCCGCGAACTCCTCCCTCCTCGGCGGGGGAGGAGTGGACGGCGCCATCCACCGGCGCGGCGGTCCCGCGATCCTGGCGGACTGCCGCAGACTGCGCACCTCGCACTACGGCAAGGGCCTCCCCACCGGCCAGGCCGTCGCCACCACGGCGGGCGACCTGGACGCGCGCTGGGTCATCCACACCGTCGGACCCGTCCACAGCCAGAGCCTCGACCGCTCCGCCCTCCTCGCCTCCTGCTACCGCGAGTCCCTCCGGGTCGCCGACGAGTTGGGGGCTCGGACCGTCGCCTTCCCGGCCGTCTCCGCCGGCGTCTACGGCTGGCCCATGGCGGACGCCGCCCGCATCGCCGTGGAGACCGTCCGTGCCACCGAGACCTCCGTCGAGGAGGTCAGGTTCGTCCTCTTCGACGACGAGGCGTACCAGGCGTTCGCCGAACAGACGGGCTGACACCGGCGCCGAGCGGCACGCCGCCCGGCGTGTCGCTCTCCCGCACTCTGACGGAGGAACGGCGAGAGCGAGTTCGAACGGCGTCGTACGGAGCCGTTCTTCGCGGGAAACCCGCTGGTCAGCATCGTCCATATGAGGGGTCGGCGGGCCTGACCGGGGCGCTGTGCTCGGTTGCGGTGCTCCGTGGTGCCTCCCACCGTGAGCGCAAGGACAGCTCCTGCGAAAGGAACGTGCATGCGCGCCCTCGTCTCCCGTGCTCTTCTCCTGTCACCTCTGGTCTGCGGGGCACTGGTCTTCGGGCCGGTCGGCACCGCCACCGCGGCCGTCGACGCGGGCCGAACCGCCTCGGACCGTGCCGCGCCCCGGTCCGCGGCGGTGCCCGAACCCGATCTGGACGCCTTCTTCGACGCGTTGGAGAAGGAGATCGACGCGCTGGTGGCGAACGAGGAGGCGGAGGCGGACGCCATCGTCGACAAGGAGATCGCCGACGTGGAGGCGCTCCTCGACAAGCTCGACAGCGATCTGGACGCGCTGCTGGCGGACCTCGACGCCGAGACGGACGCGGCCGCGGAGGCGGCGACCGGCACGGCCACGGAGACCGACGCCGTCGGCACCGACGTCGACGAACTGCTGGGGCAGCTGGACCTGCTCGACCGCATGGACCAGAACGACGTGCTCGCCCCGCTACTGGGCGAGATGACCACGATCGCCAAGCTGGACGCCGACCAGTTGGACACCGCCGAGGCCGCCCGGCACGTCGCGGCCCTCAGGACCGCCCACGCCACCGTGCAGCAGCGGCTGCAGAAGATCGAGGCGGCCGCCCCGGCCGGCTCCGACCGTGCCGCCGTGGCCGCCGACCCGGTCGCGGACCTGCTGGCCGCGCTCCAGGCCGCGGTCGACGCGCTCCTCAAGGCGCTGACCTCGCTCGACCTGGGCGCGGTCCTGGGTGCCGTGACCGGTCTGCTCGCCCCGGTCCTCGGTGTCGTCACCGGCCTCCTGCAGCCGGTGCTCGGCCTGGTCACCGGCCTCCTCGGGGGGCTGCTGGGCGGCCTGCCCGCCACGACGCTCCCGGCGCTCCCCACGGCGTGACGCCCGCCCGGACACCCGCCTCCCGCATACGGAACCCGCCCCGGCCACCGGTCGGGGCGGGTGCCATATGCCGCCAGGTGTTCCGTGGAGCAGGTGGCCGTACGGGGTCTTACGTGGTCTTACGGTGTCTCAGTCCCCGTCCGGCGCGTCGCTGAGCCCCAGCCGCAGGTGCTCGACGTGGTAGACGGCCTGGTCCAGCAGCTCGGCGACATGGTGGTCGTGCAGCGCGTACACCACCGAACGGCCCCGGCGCTCGCCCACGACCAGGCCGAGGTTGCGCAGCAGGCGCAGCTGGTGGGAGCAGGCGGACTGTTCCATCCCCACCTCGGCGGCCAACTCCGTGGCCGGGAGCGGCCCTTCGCGCAGCCGGGCCAGGATCAGCAGGCGGGACGGGGTGGAGAGGGCCTGGAGGGTGGTGGCCACCTTGGCGACGTTGGCCGCGTCCAGACGCACACGAGGGGCGGCGTCCTGCGCTGAGGTGACGGCTCCATGACCCATGGCGAGTATCTTACTCATCGCACATAAAGGCATGAATGAGTCTTCATGTATTCCTGTATGGTGTGCCGCGTGTCTGCCACCCTCACCCCCACCC
>NZ_JARGEE010000638.1:0-3560 GCF_033794485.1 Streptomyces sp. MB09-02B | reverse complement strand
CCCGCCGCCCGACCCGCATCCGACCCCCGAACCGAGGAGCATGAGCATGCCACAGCCCGGCCCGCGCGAGGTGGAGCACGAGATCACCGTCTCCGCTCCCGCCACCGCCGTCTACCGGCTGATCGCCGAGGTGCAGAACTGGCCCCGGATCTTCCCGCCGACCATCTACGTCGATCACGTGGAACAGGGCGAGCACGAGGAACGCATCCGGATCTGGGCCACCGCCAACGGCGAGCCCAAGAACTGGACCTCGCGCCGGACCCTCGACCCCCAGCGGCTGCGGATCACCTTCCGCCAGGAGACCTCCGCCCCCCCGATCGCCTCGATGGGCGGCACCTGGATCATCGAGGCACTCACCGCGGACCGATCCCGCGTCCGGCTCCTGCACGACTACCGGGCCATCGACGACGACGCCGACAGCCTCGCGTGGATCGACGAGGCCGTCGACCGCAACTCGCGCTCGGAACTCGCCGCACTGAAGAAGAACGTCGAAGCAGCCCACGCGGCCCGCGACCTGACCTTCTCCTTCGAGGACACCGTCCACATCAACGGCTCGGCCAAGGACGTCTTCGACTTCGTCAACGAGGCGGACAAGTGGCCCCAGCGGCTGCCCCACGTCGCCACCGTCCGCTTCACGGAACCGTCCGCCGGCCTGCAGGAGCTCGAGATGGACACCCGCGCCAAGGACGGCTCGGTGCACACCACCAAGTCGTACCGGGTGACCTTCCCGCACGACAGGATCGCCTACAAGCAGGTGACACTGCCGGCACTGATGACGCTGCACACCGGCTACTGGACGTTCACCCCCGACGACCACGGCGTCACCGCCTCCTCCCAGCACACCGTCACCATCAACACCGAGAACATCACCCGGATCCTCGGCGCGGACGCCACCGTCGAGGACGCCAAGAACTACGTCCGCAGCGCACTGAGCACCAACAGCCGCGCCACCCTGGGCCACGCCAAGCACCACGCCGAGCACAAGGCGGCATGACCATGGCCGGGGACCGCACCCACACCCAGGTGATCGTGGTCGGGGCCGGCCCGGTCGGGCTCTTCCTCGCGGGCGAGCTGCGGCTCGCCGGCGCGGACGTGGTGGTCCTCGAGCAGCTCACCGCGCCGACCACCGAGTCGCGCGCCTCCACCCTGCACGCCCGCACCATGGAGATCCTCGACAGCCGCGACCTGCTCGCGCCGCTCGGCGCGATACCCCACGAGCCCAAGGGCCACTTCGGGGGGATCCCGCTCGACCTCACCCTGCCCAGCCCCCACCCGGGCCAGTGGAAGGTCACGCAGACCCGCATCGAGGAACTGCTCGGGCAGTGGGCCCAGGACCTCGGCGCGGACATCAGACGCGGACACGAAGTGACCGCGCTGAGCGTGACCGAGGACCACGCCGAAGCCGAAGTGCGCAACCCTGGGGGAACAACGGCGTTCTTCCGGGCCCAGTACATCGTCGGCTGCGACGGCGAGAACAGCGCCGTGCGCCGTCTGGGAGGCTTCGACTTCCCCGGCGCCGACGCCGGACGCGAACTGCTGCGCGCCGACGTGGCGGGCCTCGACATCCGCCCTCGCCGCTTCGAGCGCCTGGAGAGAGGACTGGCCATCGCCGCCCGGCCTCCCGGCCGGCCCACCCGGGTGATGGTGCACGAGTTCGGCGCCACGCCACGCGGCAGGCAGCCACAGTTCGCGGACATCGCCGACACCTGGCAGCGCGTCACCGGAGAGGACATCAGCGCCGGCACCCCGCTGTGGGTGAACTCCTTCGGTGACGCATCCCGGCAGGCGAGCACCTACCGCGACCGCCGGCTCCTCCTGGCGGGCGACGCCGCCCACCAGCAGATGCCGATCGGCGGCCAGGCCCTCAACCTCGGACTGCAGGACGCCGCGAACCTCGGCTGGAAACTCGCCGCCCAGGTGGCCGGACGCGCCCCCGACGGCCTGCTCGACAGCTACCACAGCGAACGGCACGCCGTCGGCCAGAAGGTCCTGAGCAACATCAGGACCCAGGCACTGCTGCTGCTTCGATCGCAGGAAGTAGACGCGGTCCGCCAGGTCATCGCCGAGCTGATCGAGAACAGCGACAAGGTCCGGGCCCACCTGGCCGCAACCATCTCCGGCCTGGACATCCGTTACGACACGCAAGCAGGCCACCACCCCCTGCACGGCGCCCGCATGCCGCACTGGCGGCTCACCACCGAGGAAGGACCGCTCACCAGCACCGAGATCCTGCGCCCCGGACGCGGCGCCCTGCTCCTGCTGCCCGGCGACCGCGCCGGACAGCACCGCACACGCACCGCCGCCGCCCGCTGGACGGGCCCGGTGCACACGGTGACCGCCACCTCCCACCCCGACGCCGTGGCCGGCGCCGACACCCTCCTGGTGCGCCCCGACGGCTACATCGCCTGGGCCGGCACCTCGACAGCAGGCCTCGAAGGGGCACTGGAGCGCTGGTTCGGCGCACCCGCACCCGCCCGGCCGGCCACGACCCGGCAGCACCAGCAGGACCCGGTACCGGCCGGGCCCCCCAAGACCCCGGCACCGACGAAGTCGCCGGACACAGCAACGGCGAAGAAGTGGAGAACAGACATGGGCAGGCTCACGGGCAAGACCGCGCTCGTCACGGGCTCGAGCCGGGGCATGGGCCGCGCGGCCGCCGTCCGCCTCGCAGCCGAGGGCGCACTGGTCGCCGTCCACTACACCTCGCGCAAGGACGCGGCCGACGAGGTCGTCGCCCGGATCGAGAAGGACGGCGGCCGGGCCTTCACCGTCCGCGCCGAACTCGGCGTGTCCGGCGATGTGCACGAGCTGTTCCTCAAACTCGAGAGCAGCCTGCGCGAGCGCACCGGTGGCACCGACCTGAACATCCTGGTCAACAACGCCGCAGTGATGGGCGGAACCAACCCCGAGGACACCACGCCGGAAAAATTCGACGAACTGTTCGCCGTCAACGCCAAAGCACCGTTCTTCCTCATCCAGCGCGCCCTGAAGAACATGCCCGACGGCGGCCGCATCATCAACATCACCTCCGGCCTCACCCGCTTCGCCAACCCCGACGAGATCGCCTACGCGATGACCAAGGGCGCCGTCGACCAGCTCGCCCTGCACTTCGCGAAGTACCTCGGCCCGCGCAACATCACCGTCAACTCCGTGGCGCCGGGCATCACCCGCAACGACAACCCCGTCTTCGACATCCCCGAAGCGGTCGAGCAGATGGCACAGATGTCCGCCTTCAACCGCATCGGCGAGCCCGAGGACATCGCCGACGTGGTGGCCTTCCTCGCCACCGACGACGCCCGCTGGATCACCGGCTCCTTCGTCGACGCCACCGGCGGCACCCTGCTCGGCTGACCCGCCCCCAGAAGACCGCCGACGCGCCCAGTGCCCCCTCTCGCGCCGGCCCGGGCCGGCCGCGGACCCCCCACCCCGGCCGGCCCGGCCCGGCCCGAGAGGGCGGCCCCATATACACATCTCCGACCCCCCGAGACAGACAGAAAGATCGCATGGACCCTTCTGCATCAAAAAAAAACACGGCAACAAGAGCAACAACAAGGATACGA
>NZ_JARGEE010000637.1:0-3561 GCF_033794485.1 Streptomyces sp. MB09-02B | reverse complement strand
GGTTCGGGCCTACCCCAGAATAACAAAAGGGGTTTTCTGGGGCGGGGTAGATGTGGTTAAGAGGTCGGCATGGAAGTGGGTGAGGACCACGAGCGGGATCTCGGTGATGCCGAGCGAGGTCAGACAGCGGTCGACCAGCACCGGATCGGGACCCGCGTCCACGACCACCCCGGCCCCGTCTCCCGCCGCGAGGACGGTCGCGTCCCCCTGGCCCACGTCGCACATCACGAAGCGCCATCCCGGCGGCGGCCACCCCGTGATCACCCTGGTCAGCGGCGGCGGCTGCACCACGACCAGCAGGAACGCCATCAGACAGGCCCCCACCAGCCACGGATGGCTCAGCAACCGCCGCCCTACGAGGACGACCACCACGGTGACCAGGCCGAACAACAGCGCGCCGGCCCAGCTGCCCGGCCAGTCCACGCCCGCCCCGGGCAACGACGCCCCGGTGCGGGCGATGTCCGCGATCCAGCCCGCCGGCCAACTCGCGCACCAGGCAAGGCCCTCGGCCACGGGCATCGCCACCGGTGCCGCCGCCAGGGTGGCGAACCCCAGCACCGTCGCCGGGGCCACCGCGAACTCCGCCAGGAGATTGCACGGCACCGCCACCAGGCTCACCTTCGCCGACAGCACGGCCACGACCGGTGCGCAGACCGCCTGCGCGGCTCCCGCCGCCGCCAGCGCCTCGGCCGGACGCGGTGGTACCCGGCGCCGCTGGAGCGCAGCGCTCCAGCGCGGGGCGAGGGTGAGCAGGGCACCGGTCGCGAGGACGGAGAGCAGGAAGCCGTAACTGCGGGCCAGCCACGGGTCGTACAGCACCAGTAGCAGTACCGCCGTCGCCAGTGCGGGGATCAGGGACCTGCGGCGCCCGGTCGCGATGGCCAGCAGCGCGACCGAACCGCACGCCGCCGCCCGCACCACACTCGGGTCGGGTCGGCACACGATCACGAAGCCGAGTGTCAGCGCCCCACCGGCCAGCGCGGTCGCCCGCAACGGGATCCCGAGCCGGGGCGCCAGCCCCTTCCGCTCGGCCCGCTGCGCCAGCCCGGGCGGCCCGATGAACAAGGCCAGCAGGATGGTGAAGTTCGCACCGCTGACAGCCAGGAGATGGGTGAGATCGGTCGCCTTGAACGCCTCGTCCAACTCCGCCGGAACCCGCGAGGTGTCCCCGACGACGAACCCCGGCAACAAGGCCCGCGCGTCCGCGTCCAGCCCGTCGGTCGCCTGCCGCAGCCCCGCGCGCAACCGCCCCGCGACCCGCTGCACGGCGCTCGCCTCCTCCACCACGGCAGGGGCCCCGCCGCCCCGCACCCGCAGCACGGCCGCCACCCGGTCTCCCCCGACCATGGCCGGCACGGCCTGCGCGGCCACCCGCACCCGTGTGGACGGCAGCAGCGAGAGCCAGGCCTCCCGACCGGTCCCCGCCTCCACGTCTACGACGACCAGCACCGGAGTCCGCGTGTCGACGACCGCCCCGTCCGGGCCCAGCACGCGCCGCACCTCGGCCTGGAGGAGCACTGCGGCCGGGGCCGCGCGGTTGCCCCTGATCCGAGGCCGGGTGAGGCGCGGATCAGAGGTGAGCTCGACGACCGCTGTCACACGCGCGTACCGCTCGGCCAGCCCGGGGACCGGCCCTCGTCGCAGATCCGCCCCGTGCAGCCCGGCGGAGGCGGCGGCCGCGCCCGCACAGAGCAGCACCGCCGCGACGGACACCTTCGTCCAGGCAACGCCCGCACGCCCTCGCCCGTCCCCGCTCCACTGTCGGTACCCGGGCCCGTGCCCGAACCCGTACCCGCGCCTCTGCCGACCCCCGGGCCCGTGCCCGAACCAGGGCCCCTGCGCCTGTGCACGCCCCGATGTCTGCCCCCGCGCTTGTGCCTGCCCCTGCCCCTTTCGGGAGACGAGCAGCGCCACCCCCGCCACCGCACAGACCACGGCCACTCCCGTGACCCACCCCGGAGAGGCGTGCACCGTCAGTGCAGCCGTCGCCCACGCGGCCAGCGCCGGTGGCACGAGGCGTAGATCCGTGGGCCCCTCCTGCCGGGGATGCGGGTCGCCGAGCCGGTTACCGGAGGCCGCGTGCACGGCGGGCCGCAGCGGACCGCCCCGCGCCCCGGCCCCCGCCGGCATCCTCTCCTCCTCC
Source organism: Streptomyces sp. MB09-02B (assembly GCF_033794485.1). Taxonomy (NCBI): domain Bacteria; kingdom Bacillati; phylum Actinomycetota; class Actinomycetes; order Kitasatosporales; family Streptomycetaceae; genus Streptomyces; species Streptomyces sp. MB09-02B. The sequence continues at coordinate 1,418 of NZ_JARGEE010000637.1, read as the reverse complement.
CCCGTCGCCGTCATGGCCGTACGAGATTCCGTAGGTCGGCGAAGCGGCGGTCGCCGATGCCGTTCACCTCGCGGAGCTCGTCCACCGAGCGGAAGCCGCCGTGCTGCGTGCGGTAGTCGATGATGTGCTGGGCCAGGACGGGGCCCACGCCGGGCAGTGTGTCCAGTTGGTCGGCGGTGGCCGTGTTGAGCGACACGGGGGTCGTGGGCGCCGATCCGGCGGCGGCTCCGCCTGCCCCGGCCGCACCGCCTCCGCCCGCCCCCGGCCCTGGCATCGCACCCGGTCCGGCCACCGGCGCCGGAGTGCCGACCAGGACGTGTTCGCCGTCCACGAGGAGCCGGGCGCGGTTGAGCCCGTCGGTGTTCGCACCCGGCCGCACCCCGCCCGCCGCCCGCAGCGCGTCGGCGACCCGCGAACCGGCCGGCAACTGTTGGATGCCCGGCCTGCGCACCTTGCCACCGACGTCCACCACGATCGATGGCCCGGCCGAGGAGGACCCCGCTCCGGGCGAGGCGCCCGACGCCGCAGCGCCGCCGTGCCCGGGCTCACCGAACGGTGCCGCCACACCCCCTGGCACTGTCGAGGCACCTGGGACTCCCGCCCGCACCACCTCGGGCGCGCTCACCGGCTGGGGCCGGCCCGCCCAGAAGTGCTGTGCCGCGAACACCGCCGCGACGACCAGCACCACACTCAGCGCGACCACGCTCTTCCGCTCGATGCCGCACCGCACCTGCAACCACAGCGGCAGCCGCTCCCGCACGGCCGGCGCCAGCCGCTCCCGCCACGCCCCCCTCGCGTCACGGCCGCCGGACCCGTCATCGTCTTCGGGAGCGGACGGGGACGGGGACGGGGACGGGGACGGGGTCACCTCATCGGTGTCTGGACCGTATGCAGCCCGGTTGCGCTCGCCTTCCGGACCACCGGAATCCGCGGCCACACCCCCCGACCTCCCCCGGAACACGCCTTGCGGCGGCCCATGCCCCAACTCCCGGGGCTCCCTGACCCTTTCGGGGAACAACGCCTCCGCGCGCAGACGGAGGGTCTCCGCAGATGCCCGGTGGTGACGGCCGGCTCTGCCCCTGGGTCGCCGAGGGTGGAGGTGTCGGGCGCGCCCGTCGGAGGAGGGGCCCCGGCCGGGGCCGCTGGTGACCGTCGCCGTACGTGAACGTGATCGAAGTGCCATGCGACGAGGATCGGGCAGACTCCCGCACTCGCGATGATCTTGCTCAATTCCCGTGGATTACTACCCGGTTGTGGATAACTCCGTCACCCACACGAGCGAACGAGCCGAGCCCAGCGGAGCCGACCCGAGCCGGAACGGAGCCGAAGACCAGCCGAGCCGAGCCGAAATGGAGCCGAAGCAAGCCAGAGACACGGCGACCCCACCCCCCCGACACGGCACCATCCTCTTAAAAAAA
>NZ_JARGEE010000636.1:0-3561 GCF_033794485.1 Streptomyces sp. MB09-02B | reverse complement strand
CCCCGACGCGGCACGGTCGACGCGCTCATCTCGCAGACGCGACGGCCGCGGGGGCGGGCGGCGGGGCCGGACCGTCCCGCAGCTGTGCCAAGTGGCCGTCGAGATCGCTCAGTTGGTGCAGGGCCAGCTCGTAGAGGGCCCGCTGCCAGCGGATCTCGGGATCGGCTTCGTCGGCGGGCGCGTCGCGTCGTACGGCGTCCATGTCGCCCCGCAGCCGTCGCGTCTGCGAGATGAGCGCGTCGACCGTGCCGCGTCGGGGCGGCTGGGCGGCGGGACGATCCGCAGAGAGAGGGGACGGCATCACGTACTCCGATGGGGGACGGTACGACCAACGCTGACGTAAGGGCCGATTACGACTGTTGCACAGCCCCGGACGCGCTGTAAGGGATTTGGCAAGACCCGATACGGTGGTGCTTCCGGCATATGCCACCGTCCTCGCGGTCGGGGGTGCCCGTCGTGATGCGCTACGCGCCCGGAGGGCCCAAGTCGTAGGAATCGTACGCGACTTGACGGGTCGTCGACCGCATTCACCTGTCTTTCATTCCCCTGTTCGAGGGGCATATGTGCGAACGCCCCCTCGGGCCTGTGCGTGACATGGGTCACAGCGATGAATCCAGGAGGCCGCGTCCTGCGAAAGCTCTCGGCAGGAAGAGCTTCATCCGAAACGGAGACCGTTCATGACCGTCACGCTGGAACAGCCCGCCCGCGCGCTCCTCGTCACGGAGGAGGACCGGGAGGTCCCGGTGCCCGCGAGCCTGCGCTATTCCTCCGACGATCCGCTGGCCGTGCACCTCGACTTCCCGGCCGACATCTCGCTGAACGGCTCCATGGTGACCTGGACGTTCTCCCGTGGACTGCTGGAGGAGGGCGTGCGCGCCCCCGCGGGCGCCGGCGACGTGCACATCCGGCCCAGCGGCCGGCTCCGCACGGTGGTGGAGCTGCACTCCCCGTACGGCATGGCGCTGCTCCGCTTCGAGAAGGCGGCACTCCAGCGCTTTCTGCTGCGCAGCTACGCCGTCGTCGCCGCCGGGAGCGAGGAGGTGGGCCCCGCGCTCGACCGGGGTCTGACGTCCCTCCTGCGGGGCGTCTGACGTCCCTCCCGGCGGCGTTCGGGCTGGTGCGGTGCGCGGGTCAGTAACGCAGGACGCCCGCGATGCCCCGGGCGTCGCCGAGCATGCCGTCGGGGACGAAGCGGACCTCGGCACCGGTGTCCAGGCAGCGTTCGACGATCTCGTCCACGATGTCCTCGCGGACGTCGAGGTCGCCGCTCTCGGCCGGCACGAGATGCGCCTCCGCGCCGCCACCGTCCGCGCGGACGGTCGTCCGGAAGTTCTCCTCGACGGCCAGCAGCTGGATCCGGCCCTGCTGGGCGTTCTGGCGGACCTCGTCGACCCCCGCGGCGAACGTCCTGTGACCGCGCGCCGCTTCGAGCCGCCGCGCCACGGTGTCGGCGTTCCTGCGGTCCTCGGCGGCGACCGCGGGCCCGATCGCCTGCCACACGGCCTCCGGGGTGCCGTGTGCGAGACCGCCGTGGGGGATGTGGGTGGCGTGCCTGGTGACCGTGCCGATCTCGTCGAGCAGGGAGAGCGCCGCCGTCTCGCCGGTGACGTAGAGGGGCCGCTGCCGGGTGCGCAGCACCCTGGCCAGCGCGGCGTCGGCGTCCCGGAGGAAGTGCCGGGTGTCCTCGTCGCGGAAGGTGGACGGCAGGTCGCCGATCCGCTCCTGCCGCTCGGCGTCGAAGTTGTCGCGGTCCCTGGTCATCGGGAACCCGCCGACGCGCGCCTCGGTGACACGCTCGCCGCCGCCGTTCCACAGGGTGACCCGGTCGGGGGAGACCGCGAGCACCCAGAACGGCCGCTCCGCCGCCTGCGCGGCCACCAGGTTCCGGGTGAGGAAGGTGTCCGAGAGCACCACGCGCTCCGGCACCGGGCGGGTCAGCGACCAGACCTGGTGCTCCCCGGGCGCGGCGAAGATCGCCAGACCGTCCTCGGCGTGCGTCAGATCCACCTCGGCCAGCGCCCGGTCCAGCTGCTCGACGACGTCGTGGCGCCGTTCCCGGGTGACGGCGGGATCGCGCTCCAGCCGTTTCTTCGCCTCGGCCACGGCATTGCGCAGCCGGACCGGGTCCTGGGCGTTCTCGGGCTCCCGGCGGTGCGTCGGCGTCAGGACCGAGACCGCCGGGTAGGGCCGCGGGCGGCGCAGTTCGATGAGGGTCGCGGGGCTGAGGGCATGCTCCATGCCTTCACGATAGGACTGATTCGCGTATCGGGCATTTGGGGTAACGGACTCCTCTCTGCGGGCCTCTCCGACGGGTGGCGCCGAGCAGCGAACGAGCCCGCCGGCGCGCACCGGTGAGGGTGCGCGCCGACGGGCTCGTCGGCGTCGGCGGCTGCCGTGAGGGGGTCAGCCCACTTCCTTCTTCAGCGCCTTGTCGGCGGCGGCCTTGGACGGCTTCCACCAGGTCGTCACGGGCTCCCAGACCTTCACCTTCTTGGTGGCGCCCAGCTGCTTCACCGTGAACGTGCGGCCGTAGAGGTTGGGGTTGGCCGACACCGTGATCGTGTCGACGCGACGGGCCTCGGGGTCCTTGAGGTCGGCGATCGTGCGGACCGCGGCGTACACCGTCTTCCCCGCGCCGACCTTGTACGGGCCGCTCTCGCCCGACGGTACCGGCTGGGCCGCCCCGTCGAGGTCGCCGAAGGTGACGACGGGAAGGCGGTCGACGGTGCAGGCGCGGGTGCCGGTGTTCTTGACGCTGATGTGCACGATCCGCGTGTCCTTCGCCTGCTTGGCCCCCAGCTTGAGGGCCTTCGACTTGCAGACCGGGGTCTTCGCGGCCGGCTGGGCGGCGAGCCCCTGAGGGGCGGCGGTGAGGAGGAGCGCGGCGCCGGCGGTGGCCACGGTGGAGACGGTGAGCAAGGAACGGATACGCATCGGTGGATTCCCCCAGGTTCAGTCACATACAGGTACGGCACGTGCAAACGTGACGTCTGCCCAGTGTGACGAGCGGGATGCGCCCGGGGTTGTGCCGATTGCGCCCGTGTTACGCGCCCGATGCTCAGTCGTCGACTCCGCATGAACTTCCGTCGTCGGGCAGCGTCCCGAACAGCAGGAAGTCGTCGACCTTCGCGTGCACGCACTTCGACGAGCCGTACCCTGTGTGGCCCTTGCCCTTGTTGTCGAGGACGACCGCCGAGGAGCCGAGCCGCTTCGCCGTCTCCACGGTCCAGCGGTACGGGGTGGCCGGGTCGCCCCGGGTGCCCACGAGCAGCAACTTCGGGGTGTCCACGTCCCGCACCTCCTCGCGGATGAAGTCGCTGCCCGCGGGGCGGCCGTAACACATCAGCACCTGGGTGAGCCGGTACCGGCCGAAGACGGGGGAGGCGTCCTCGTAGGCGGCGCGCAGGTCCTGCAGATTGTCGGTGATCTCCCTGGCGGTGGGCCGGTCGGGGTCGTCGGCGCAGTTGATCGCCATGAGCGCGGCGGGGAGGTTGTCCAGCGGGATCTCCTCGATGTCGACCAGCCCGTCGTGCGGGGTCGGGGAGGCGGACGGAGTGGGGT
>NZ_JARGEE010000635.1:0-3565 GCF_033794485.1 Streptomyces sp. MB09-02B | reverse complement strand
CGAGTCCGTCGATAGATGGGGGCCCGCCCCCCATGCGCCCCCCGGGCCCGCCGGGGACCGTGGGGGCGGCCGACGCGCCGACGGTGCGCGGGCAGGTCGACGGACGCAATCGAGAGGGAGTCCATGGCGAGACGAGCGTTACTCAGGGTCCTGGTGGTCGCGACGACGGCCGCCTCCGCGGTGACGTTGACCGGAGGGTCCGCGAGCGCGGCCACGGGTGTGTCCAAGAGCGGGACCAACGTGGTCGTCAACGCGGCGGCGGGACGCGCCAACAACATCACCGTGAGCCTGTCCGGGAGCAGCGTCGTCATCCAGGACAGCTCCGACACCCTGACCGCCGGGGTCGGATGCGCGCGCCAGGTCAACGGCTCGGTGGCCTGCCCGGTGAACCTCAACACCGACACGGTCGTGGTCAACGCCGGTGACGGCAACGACATCATCACCAAGACCGGCAACGTCCGCGGCGAGCTCAAGGGCGAGTCCGGCAACGACGTCGTCAACGGCGGCCCCAGCCCGGGCAGCAACATCCTCAACGGTGGTACGGGGAACGACACCCTGAACGGTGGCGTCACCTTCGACCTCCTCATCGGGGGCACGGGCGCGGACCGGCTCAGCGGCGGGGGCGGCGCCAGCGACATCGCCAGCTATCTGGAGAGCGGCTCCGGCGTGGTCGTCGACATCGACAACGCCGCCGACGACGGCATCGGGGGCGAGGGGGACAACGTCCTCACGGACGTCGAGATCGTGTACGGCAGCCCGTTCGGCGACACGCTCACCGGCGGCACGGCGGGCGACATCCTGTCCGGCTTCGGAGGCAACGACCTCCTGGTGGGCGGTACGGGCAACGACACCCTGGTCGGTGGCCCCGGCGGCGACAGCCACAGCGGAGGGGCGGGGAACGACACCCTCGACGCCGTGGACGGCGTGTTCGGCAACGACTCCCTCAACGGGGGCACCAACACCGACACCTGCACGGCCGACTCGAGCGACACCAAGAGCGCCTGCGAGGCGTGAGGTGACGCGGCGGGGCCGGACCAGCAGAGCCGCGGCCCGGCCCCGCGACGCCCCGCCGGTGGTACCGCGCAAGCCGGCGTGCAGAATTCGGCCAGGACGCGCACCTGCCTACGGCCGAAAATCGTCCCTTGCTCCCGAGCCGACAGGGCTCGTGGAGATCGTGAACGAGCAGGAGGGGGACGAACCATGAACGCCACGCCGAGGAAGACCCGCCAGAGACCCGGCGCCGTCCGAGCGGTTCTGCTGGGCGTCTGCGTCGCCGGAGCACTGGGGCTCAGCGGCTGCTCCGGTGACGGCGGCGCGGAGGCTGCGGACGGGGACGCGAAGGCGAGCGCGACCGCGACCGGCGATGTCCTCGACGAGGACGGCGGGAAGAACGGCGGCACGGCCGGGACGCCCGACGCGAAGGCGTCCGCGGGCGCGGACGACGACGCCGGGAAGTCCGGTGCCGCCCCCGACTCCCCCTCCGAGCCTCCCGCCTCGAAGGGGACGGGCTCGACGAATTCCGGCGGCGGCGACGGCAGCGGTGGCGACGCCGGGGACGACTGCGACCACAAGATGCCCATCTCCCCCGACGAGATCGCGGTCTACCGCTACACGCCCGAAGGCGGGTCCCTGAGCCTGATCGTCAAGCACGGCAACTGGGGGTGCGGCACCCCCGACTCGGACGGTGCCCCCTTCGAGACGGTCGGCAAGGAGACGTACCTCCCGTTGGACCAGGCCGCGAACATCACGGTGACCACGCCCATCGTGGAGAGCACCACGAACCAGCCCATCGGCGTCCAGGAGTTCCTGGACTGGCTGGAGGCCCACCCGGACTCGGGCCTCGTCTTCACCTACCACCTCGGCGACGACGGTGCCATCGACCGCCTCGACGAGGTCTTCACCCCCTGAGCCGGATCCCCTCGCGTGAAGCTCCGCCCGCCCCCGTAAGCGGGGGCGGGCCTGCCACGGCGCGGCGGCCACAAAGTGCTCGAACCACGACAAGGAGGGACAATCGACATATCGCGGTGACGCATGAGTACCGCCCCCATCGCCCACGACAGACAGGTCGGACCATGTCGAAGAAACCACGTTCGTCCGAGCCGCCGCACGGCAGGGGCCCGAGCCCTCACCGGGGCACCGAGCACCACGGCTGGTCGCCCGATGTGGACGAGACCCGTCAGCAGGACAATCCGAGCGCCCCGCGCTCCTTCCGTGCCGAGCACGCGGGCGAACCAGGCCCGGGCCGGAAGAAGTCCGCGCAGGAGAAAAAGTCCGTCCCCGGTGACAGGGCGAAGAGCGAGGGCACACCCGGCGAGGAGTACGGCGACGCGGACGAGAAGGGCCGCCGGGACACCGGCCGCAGGGGACGTTCCCAGCGCCCCAGCGGCACCAAGGACGCCGACGCCGTGACCGGTGTGGACCCGCAGGACCCGCAGGACCAGCCTCCTGGGACCTGACGGGGTCGGCGGCCCCGTCCGGCGACGCGCGGGTGCGCGTCAGCAGATGCGCGGCAGCTGCTCCCCGATCGGCAGATCGACCACCCGCGTCCCACCCAGCCCGGTGCGGGCCAGGACCATGCCGGGATGCCCTTCGACGACCTCACCGATGATCGTGGATCCCGCGCCCAGAGGGTGGGCCCGCATGGCTTCGAGGACGGCGTCGGCGCGCTCGCGCGGGACGAAGGCCACCAGTTTCCCCTCGTTGGCGATGTACATGGGGTCCAGTCCGAGAATGGCGCAGGCGTTGGCCACGGCCGGCGGGACCGGGACGTCGCGTTCCGTGATGACGACCCCGGTGCCGGAGGCCGCCGCGATCTCGTTGAGCGCCGCCGCGAGGCCGCCGCGGGTGGGGTCGCGTAGGACGTGCAGGTCGGGGGTGACGGCGAGCATCGCGTCGACCAGGCCGCCGAGGGCCGCGCAGTCGCTCTGGATCTCGACGCCGAACTCCAGGCCCTCCCGCACACTCATGATCGCCACCCCGTGGACACCGATGGCACCGCTGACGATCACGACGTCGCCGGGGACGACACGCTGGGGCCGCAGATCGACACCGGCCGGGACGAGACCGATGCCGGCCGTGTTGATGTAGACCCCGTCGCCGTGACCGGCCTCCACCACCTTGGTGTCGCCGGTGGCCACCTCCACCCCGGCGGCGCGCGCGGCCGCGCCCAGCGCCTGCGAGACCCGGGTGACCACCTCCAGCTCGACGCCCTCCTCCAGGATGAATCCGCAGGAGAGGTAGGCGGCACGGGCGCCGCGCATCGCGAGGTCGTTGACGGTGCCGTTCACCGCGAGGTCGCCGATGCTGCCGCCGGGGAAGAACAGCGGCCGCACCACGTAGGAGTCGGTGGAGAACGCCAGCCGGGCCCCGCCCAGCGCCAGAACGGCCGCGTCACCCTTCTGGGCGAGCACGTCACCGCCGTAGGCCGGTGCGAAGATCTGCTCGACGAGTTCGGCGGAGAGGGCTCCCCCACCACCGTGGCCCATGACGACGCGGGGCCTGTCGCGTACATATACCTCTCTCCCCACGCACAAGGCAAAAAAACCTATTGCCGCTTTTTGTTAAA
>NZ_JARGEE010000634.1:0-3624 GCF_033794485.1 Streptomyces sp. MB09-02B | reverse complement strand
GGCGGGGGTGCCGTCGAAGGCGGTGTCCCGGGGCTCCCGGTCGCCCGTCCACAGCCGGGGGGTGATGCCGCGCTCGGCGTCGAACTCGGCGTCCAGCTCGTCCCGTATCGAGTCGCGCGCGGCGGTGTCCTCGGTCTTGGTGAGCGAGGTCGGCGGGGTGTGGCCGGGTGAGACGCCGCCCAGCTCGTCCGGGTCGGTGAGCAGCCTGCGGTAGAGGGCCGAGCGGCGCTCCAGCTCCTCGTGGGTGCCGAGGTCGGCGAGGCGGCCCTCGTCGAGGACGGCGATACGGTCGGCGAGGCCCAGGGTGGAGCGGCGGTGGGCGATGAGGAGGGTGGTGCGGCCCTCCATGACGTGGGACAACGCCTCGTGGATCTCGTGCTCCACGCGGGCGTCCACGGCCGAGGTCGCGTCGTCGAGGACGAGCAGGCGCGGGTCGGTGAGGAGGGCGCGGGCGAGGGCGATCCGCTGGCGCTGGCCGCCGGAGAGGGTGAGGCCGTGTTCGCCGACCTTGGTGGCGTAGCCGTCGGGCAGCTCGGCGATGAAACGGTCCGCCTGGGCGGCGCGGGCGGCGGTCTCGATCTGCTCGTCGGTCGCGTCCGGGTGGCCGTAGGCGATGTTGGCGCGGACCGTGTCGGAGAAGAGGAAGGAGTCCTCGGGGACCAGGCCGATCGCGGCGCGCAGCGAGTCGAGGGTGAGTTCGCGGACGTCGTGGCCGCCGATGAGGACGGCGCCGCGCGTCACGTCGTAGAAGCGTGGCAGGAGCAGCGAGACGGTCGACTTGCCGGAGCCGGAGGAGCCGACGACGGCGAGTGTCTCGCCCGGCCGGATCTCGAAGCCGAGGCCGTCGAGGACGGGGGTGGTCCTGCCGTCGGACCCCTCGTACCCGAAGGACACGTCGTCGAACTCGACGGTCGCGGGCGCGTCGGCGGGGAGGGTCTTCGTGCCGTCGGTGAGCGTGGGCTCGGTGTCGATCAGCTCCAGGACGCGTTCCGTGCCGGCGCGGGCCTGCTGGCCGACGGTGAGGACCATCGCGAGCATGCGGACCGGGCCGACGAGCTGGGCGAGGTAGGTGGAGAAGGCGACGAACGTACCGAGCGTGATGTGGCCCCGGACGGCCAGCCAGCCGCCGAGCGCCAGCATGGCGACCTGACCGAGGGCGGGGACGGCCTGGAGGGCGGGGGTGTAGCGGGAGTTGAACCGGATGGTCCGCAGCCGCCCGGCGAAGAGCCGCCGCCCGACCTCCCGGAGCTTGCCGGTCTCCTGCTCCTCCTGCCCGAACCCCTTCACCACGCGTACGCCGCTGACAGCGCCGTCGACCACGCCCGCGACGGCGGCGGCCTGGGCCTGGGCGTACCAGGTGGCGGGGTGCAGCTTGGTGCGGCTGCGCTGGGCGATCCACCACAGGGCGGGGGCGACGGCGATCGCGACCAGGGTGAGCGGGACGGACAGCCACGCCATGATCACGAGGGAGATCAGGAACAGCAGGAGGTTGCCGATGGTCATCGGCAGCATGAAAAGCAGGCCCTGGATCAGCTGGAGGTCGCTGGTGGCGCGGCCGACGACCTGGCCGGTGGACAGCTCGTCCTGACGGCGGCCGTCGAGGCGGGTGATCGTGCCGTACATCTCCGTCCGCAGGTCGTGCTGGACGTCGAGGGCGAGGCGGCCGCCGTAGTAGCGGCGGATGTAGGTGAACACGTACACGAGGAGGGCGGCGCCGAGCAGGGCCACGGCCCAGGGGGCCATGTCCCGTGTCTTGTCCCCGATCACGTCGTCGATGATCACCTTGGTGATCAGGGGGACCAGCGCCATCACGGCCATACCGGCCAGTGACGAGCCGAGGGCGAGGATCACGTCCTTGGGGTACCGCCAGGCGTATCCGGCCAGTCTGCGCGCCCAACCTCGGTCGCCCCCCTGTTGCGCTGCCACGCCGGTGCCCTCCGTTCGTCCTGGTCTCCGCATGAGACCAACACGGCGGGAGAGGGATTTCATCCCGCCGCCCTATTGGGGGGCGCGTGGGAGCTCGGGTGGTGCCTGTTTCGTCGGCGGGTGCGGCTCCGGTGGGGCTTCTCGCGCAGTTCCCCGCGCCCCTGAAAAGCAGGGGCTGCGCCCCGCGGACTTCCAGGCCCGCAGGGGCCTGGTCTTTTTGGGGCGCGGGGAACTGCGCGAGAAGCCCCACGCACCCGCACCCGCACCCGCACCCGCCGACGAAACAGGCAGCCCCGAGCTATGAGGCGCCCCTACGCCGGCGCCTCCTCCCGTTCCGGGTCCGCCGTCTCCGGGGCGGAGGCCACAACCCCCTCCTCCCCGCTGAACAGGCACACCGCAGCGCACCCCGCAGCGATCAGCGCGGCGATGTACCAGTTCGCGCCCGGGACGTCCCAGGTCAGGGCGAGGTCGAAGAGGATGCCCGCCAGCAGGGAGCCGATCATGTTGCCGGCGCTGCGGAAGAAGTGCATCGCGCCCATCGCCTTGGCGAGGCGGTCCGCCGGGACCTTGCGGGCGACCCAGATGTCGAAGGAGGGGACGAAGAGGATCTCGCCCAGCACCACGGTCAGGCAGCCCACGACCACCCAGGGGGCGGTACGGCCCGCGCCGAACGCCGTGAACGCGACCGTCATGCCCGCCAGCCCCAGCGCCATCACCGCGCCCGGCCGCAGGTGCTTGATCAGGAACTTGAACAGTGGGTACTGGAGGACCAGCACCGTCAGGCCCGTGATCCAGAAGGGGGCCGACGGGGCCCATCCGGACGCGTACTCCTCCATGTGCAGCGGGATGCCGACCATGAAGCCGATGGAGAGGAACCAGAAGACGGCGGAGAGCAGGAAGTAGCGGGTGGCCCCGCGGACCTCGATGCCCTTGAAGACCGCCGTGCTCACCAGCGGCACCCGGTCCACCGGCTTGTCCACGGTCCCGAAGCCGTCCCTCGGGATGAACGCCGAGGACGCCAGGCAGAAGCCGATGAAGATGGCGAACACGACGGAGAACAGGGTGCGCAGGTCGACGTCCGCGAGCAGTCCGCCGACCAGCGCGCCACCGAAGAGGCCCACCTGCGCCGACATCTGGAAGGTCGAGAAGGCCTTCGGGCGCTCGTCGTCGGGGTACGAGACCAGGATGTTCTTCAGGCCGGGGAAGGCCGTGCCGGAGCCGAGGCCGATGAAGAAGGCCAGGACGGAGTAGACGAGGACGCCGTCGCCGAAGCCCATCAGGAACAGGGCCACCGCCTCCGTCGCGGTGCCCGCGAACACCGCGCCCCGGATGCCGATCCGGGCGGCGACCCCCTCGTAGAAGAAGGTCGCGCCGAGGCGGCCCACGTAGGTCATGCACATCACGACCCCGGCCCAGAAGCCGCTGTCGGTGCCGCCGAGGGAGGCGACGAGGACGGGGAACCAGATGAAGTTCCCGATGTGGGCGAGGAAGATGCCGGCGTTCACGCCGATCAGCGCCCGCCTGCGTTCGGTGGTCACGCGGCCGTTCCCTTCAGGTCGGTGGTGGCGATACGGGCGCGGAGATCCGCGATCTCGCGGGCCAGCGCCGGACGGTCGATCTCCGTGCCCCGGACGACCGTGCGGACGGGCAGGGCCGACAGCGGGCGGTCGGGGGCGGAGGGGTGGAGGAGGTTGTAGG
>NZ_JARGEE010000633.1:0-3628 GCF_033794485.1 Streptomyces sp. MB09-02B | reverse complement strand
AGCAGGGTGCCGTTGGCCGAGCCGTTGTGCTGCAGACGCATCGCCCGCGGGTAGTAGCTGCCGGGCGAGAGCGCGTCGGACGGCGGGGTGTACAGGGTCTGGGCGGGGCGGGAGAGTGCCTCCGCCCTGCCCGCTCCGGGCAGGACCAGCGTCGCCGCGGCGACGACCAGTGAGAGCAGAAGGAACAGGAGAGTGGCGGGGCGGGAACGCGGAGCGGCGCCGGGTCTGGCGCCTGTTCGTGCGGGGGACATGTGCGGCTCCGATGGACGGGCGGGGTTCTTTTGCGGGTCCGCCGCCCCAGGAGATCAGGTTGAGGGACGGCGGGGTTCAGGGGCGGGCCGGCCGGGCGGCATCGCGGCGAAAGGGCGCGGTAGACAGCCCTGTGTACGGGGGGCGGAGTGATGGCTGTTGCCACGCGGGCTGGCGCGGTGCGCGCGGCGTGTGTCGTGCGTCGGCCGAGGGCTCGGGCCGGAGCTCAGGTGGCGTGCAAGGGGCTCTGGTCCTTGATGGACGGCGGCGGTGCGGTCGAGCCGCGGACGACGAGTTCGACCGGTGGTTCGCTCGCTGGCGGCAGTTCCGTGTCCGGTTTCTCGATGGCGTGGACGAGCAGTCCGACGCCCTGCCGTGCTGCGGCGCCGAAGGGCTGCCGCACGGTGGTCAGCGGGGGAGAGACGTAGGCGAAGACCGGGTTGCCGTCGAACCCGACGACACTGACGTCTTCCGGAACACGACGCCCTCCTTCACGCAGGGCGTGGATCAAGCCGACAGCCATCTCGTCGCCCGCCGCGAACACCGCTGTCACCGCGCTGTCCGAGGCCAGCTCGCGCCCCGCCGCATAACCGGAGGCAGGCGACCAGTCACCGTTGAGCAGAGGTGGTTCGTGGGCGCCGCGTGCCGCGAGCGCCGCTCGCCATCCCTCGATACGGTCCTTGGTGGCATACCACCGCCTTGGGCCGGCGAGGTGGTGGACGGTTGGATGTCCCAGGTCCAGCAAGTGCTCGGTGGCCGCCCGCGCCAGGGCGTACGACCCCACGCTCGTGGTGAGGGTGCGGGGGGCGGTGAAGGCCGGCGGTGCCCCCAGGAAAAGGACCGGCACGTCGACACGGAGGGAGACCTCCCCCTCCACGACGGGTTCGGACACGACGACGCCGTCCACACCCTGTTCGAGGAGTGACTGCACGGCGCCGGCGATGCCTTCCGGATCGCCGTCCAGCGTGTTCACCACGCGGAGTGCGTATCCCGCGTCCCGTACCGCCTGTTCGATGTGTACGAGCAGTGAGGCGGTCCCGTACCCGGCCGTCCCCAGAGCGACCACCCCGATGGAGCGCGTGCGTCCAGAAGCGAGCGCCCTGGCCGCGTGGTTCAGTCGGTATCCGAGTTCCTCGGCGGCCGCGAGGACGCGTCGGCGGGCATCGTCGGAGACGTACGGCTCGTCGTTGAGGACCCGGGAGACGGTCTTGCGCGAGACACCGGCGAGCTGAGCGACGTCCGCGCTGCGCGGCGCAGGGGAACCCACGTCCCGTGCCACACCTGGTGCCATGAGGTCTCCTGAGAGCCGAATGTCTGAATAGAGTGAGGTCAACCGTGTGACCGCGCGGTCTGACCGCGTGGTCATAGTTAGGTCCCCCAGGGCTCACGTCAAGAGGTCCGGCAGAACAACTTCTTTCTCGTCGACAGAATCGAAGCCGCCGGTCAGCGTCGCGGGTGTGGGTCTTGACAGCCGGCGCCCGGAGCGTTCAGTCTTCCTCGCATCCGCCGATCGGCTTTGTTCGATCGTGTTTGATCTGGTCGCTTCCGTCGACCGCTTCTCCTCGTATCCCCGGGCCATGCGCCGACGCCGGGGACGTCAGTCCTGTCAGGAGCCGATATGTACCGTTCCTCCCTTGGCCAAGCCATGCCCGCCCCCAACCGTCGCACCGTCCTGCGCGGTATCGGCGGAGCCGCTGTCCTAGGTGGCGGCATCCCCCTGCTGAGTGCTTGTGCGGACGGTTCGGGGCCGGGTGACGCGAAGACGGTCACCCTCGGCTCCAACGCGTCCGACGCGGTGCCGAAGAAGGCGTTCGCCGAGATCTACGCCGCCTTCACGAAGCAGTCCGGGATCACGGTCGACGTCAACACCAAGGACCACAACACGTTCCAGGAGCAGATCAACACCTACCTGCAGGGCACGCCCGACGACGTGTTCAACTGGTTCGCGGGCTACCGCATGCAGTTCTTCGCGGCCAAGGGCCTCGCCACCCCGATCGACGACGTGTGGAAGACCATCGGCGGGAACTTCCCCGAGGCGATGCACAAGCTCAGCAAGGGCGAGGACGGCAAGTACTACTTCGTCCCGCTGACCACGTATCCCTGGGCCGTCTTCTACCGCAAGAGCGTCTTCGAGCAACACGGTTACGAAGTCCCGACCACCTGGGACGAGTTGATCGCCCTGTGCAAGCGGATGAAGAAGGACGGGCTGGTCCCGATCGCCTTCGGCGACAAGGACGCCTGGCCGGCGCTCGGTACCTTCGACCAGATCAACTTCCGCACCAACGGCTACGACTTCCACGTCGCGCTGATGGCGGGCAAGGCGTCGTGGACCGACGCCAAGGTCCGCAAGGTCTTCGACCACTGGACCGAGATCCTGCCCTACCACCAGGAGGGCGCGGTCGGCCGGACCTGGCAGGACGCGGCGCAGACGCTGGTGGCGAAGAAGGCCGGCATGTACCTCCTCGGCACCTTCGTGGCGCAGCAGTTCAGCGACAAGGCCGACCTGGACGACCTCGACTTCTTCCCCTTCCCGGAGATCGACTCCGCCTACGGCCAGGACACCGTCGAGGCGCCCACCGACGGCTTCATGCTCAGCAAGGCCCCCAAGAACAAGCAGGCCGCTTTCAAGCTGCTGGAGTACCTGGGCACCGCGGAGGCCGAGGAGACCTACCTCAAGGCCGACCCCAGCGTCGTGGCCGCCTCCACCAAGGCCGACACCTCCTCGTACAACGCCCTGCAGAAGAAGGCGTACGAGATGATCTCGGGCGCCAAGAGCCTCACCCAGTTCATGGACCGCGACAGCCGCCCCGACTTCACCTCCACGGTGATGCAGCCGGCGCTGCAGAAGTTCATCCGCGACCCCAAGGGCGTCGACAGCCTGCTCTCGTCCATCGAGCGGCAGAAGAAGACGATCTTCGCGTCCGTCTGAGCCCGACCTCCCCTTCCGAAGCGGATGAGCACCGAGAACATGAGCTCCGAAACGACCACGAAGATCCCGGAGGCGGCGGCGGTGCCGCCTCCGGGCGCCGAGACGCCGAAAAAGCGGGTTCCGCAGGGGCATCGGCGGTTGTTGACCCGCCGGGACAGGCTCACGCTGGGTCTGATGGCGGGTCTGCCGACGTTCCTGCATGTCGCCCTGGTGTGGGTGACGGCCCTGGCGTCGATCCTGCTGGCCTTCACCACCTGGGACGGCATCGGCTTCGACTCCATCAAGTGGGTCGGGCTGCACAACTTCGAGGAACTGTTCACCAACAACCCGCAGTTCTGGCCCGCCGTCGAACACAACATCGTCTGGTTCGTGGCGCTGATCCTGATCCCCACGCCGCTCGGCCTGTTCCTGGCCGTGCAGCTGGACAAGAACATCCGCTTCAGCCGCGTC
>NZ_JARGEE010000632.1:0-3653 GCF_033794485.1 Streptomyces sp. MB09-02B | reverse complement strand
ATCTGGGGCTCGTGCTGGGGCCGCTGCGGCGGGGGCCCGGGGATCCGACCTTCCGGGCCACACCGGACGGGTCCGTGTGGCGGGCCACGCGTACGCCGGTCGGCGCCGGGACGCTGCGGGTCGCGCTGCGGGGCGGGGTCGTCGAGGCGGAGGCCTGGGGGCCGGGGGCCGAGTGGCTGCTCGATCAGGTGCCCACGATGCTCGGCGCGTCGGACGAGCCCGAGGCCTTCGCACCCCGGCATCGGATCGTGGCGATGGCCTGGCGGCGGCGGCCGGGGCTGCGGCTGACGCGGACCGGGCTCGTGCTTGAGTCGTTGATCCCGTCGGTCCTGGAGCAGAAGGTCACGGCGGACGAGGCGTATCGGGCGTGGCGGTTGCTCGTACGGCAGTTCGGGGAGCCGGCGCCGGGGCCCGTGCCGGGGCGGATGTGTGTGATGCCGGGGGCCCGGGAGTGGGCGCTGATCCCGTCCTGGGAGTGGCATCGCGCCGGGGTCGACGACAAGCGGGCGTCGACGATTCTGCGAGCGGTTCGGGTGGCGGGGCGGCTGGAGGAGGCCGTGGGGATGTCGCCGGTGGACGCGCGGGCGCGGTTGGAGGTGGTGCCGGGGATCGGGCCGTGGACCTCGGCGGAGACCGTGCAGCGCAGTCATGGGGCGGCGGACGAGGTGACCGTGGGGGATCTGCATCTGCCGGGGATCGTGGGGTTCGCGTTGGCGGGGGACCGGGATGCGGACGACTCGGTGATGTTGTCGTTGTTGGAGCCGTATGTGGGGCAGCGGCATCGGGCTGCTCGGTTGATTTTGTTGTCGGGGCGGGTGCCGGCTCGGAGGGTGCCGCGGATGCCTCGGGGGGACATCGGGAGGTTGTAGCGCCCCCGCCGCCCCTACCCGACCCATCCTCGGCAAGGGGCTGTGCCCCTTCGACCCCCAAGCGTCCGTCCGGTGGAGGCTGGTCGCGCAGTTCCCCGCGCCCCTGGAAAAGCAGGGGCTACGCCCCGTGCTTTTTCGGGCCGAAAGGCCGGAGGCCTTTCAGGGGCGCGGGGAACTGCTCGAGAAGCCCCACCCACCCGCAGACGACCGACTCACCCGGCAGTTACTGGTCCGACGAGAAGCGGAGTGCGCCCGTGGGGATGGTCGCGTCGCACCAGACGCGGACGCCCGTGCGGAGTTCGTTGTCGGCGCCGATGATCGCGCCGTCTCCGACGACCGTGCCGGTGAGGACGGAGCGTTCGCCGATGCGGGCCCGGGCGCCGATGAGGGAGTCGGTGATGACGGCTCCGGGTTCGACGACCGCGCCGGCCAGGACCGTGCTGCCGAAGACCCGGGCGCCCTCGCCGACGAACGCGCCCTCGCCCACCACCGTCCCGCCGGTCAGCTTCGCGTCGCCCGCGACCCGGGCGGTGGGAAGGATCAGGCGGTCGCCGCAGCGACCCGGGACGGCCGGGGACGGGGCCCTGCCCAGGACCAGGTCGGCGGAGCCCCGGACGAAGGCCGCGGGGGTGCCGAGGTCCAGCCAGTACGTGGAGTCGACCATGCCCTGGAGGTGGGCACCCGCGGCGAGGAGGTCCGGGAACGTCTCGCGTTCCACCGAGACCGGGCGGCCCGCCGGGATCGTGTCGATGACCGAGCGGCGGAAGACGTACGCCCCCGCGTTGATCTGGTCGGTGACGATCTCCTCGGGGGTCTGGGGCTTCTCGAGGAAGGCCAGGACGCGGCCCGTGTCGTCGGTCGGGACGAGGCCGTAGGCGCGGGGGTCGGTCACCTGGGTCAGGTGGAGGGAGACGTCCGCGCCGGTCGTCTCGTGGGTGGCGACCAGCCGGCGGATGTCCAGGCCGGTGAGGATGTCGCCGTTGAAGACGAGGACCGGGTCCTCGGGGCCGGAGTGGAGGTGCGAGGCGGCGTTGCGGATCGCGCCGCCCGTGCCCAGCGGTTCCTCCTCCGTGACGTACTCGAGGTGGAGGCCGAGGGCGGAACCGTCGCCGAAGTGGGGTTCGAAGACCTCGGCGAGGTAGGAGGTGGCGAGGACTATGTGGTCGACGCCCGCCGCTCTGGCTCTCGCCAACTGGTGGGTGAGGAACGGGACTCCGGCCGCCGGGACCATGGGCTTCGGAGTGTGCACCGTGAGCGGACGCAGCCGGGTACCTCTGCCGCCGACCAGGAGGATCGCTTCTGTCACCTGTCGTCTCTGCTTCCTGCCGGGACCGGCCGAACTGTCATTCGACCGGCCAGTGTATGCAGACCGTTCCATGGCGCCTTCGAGGCCGTGCTCATAGCCGTTGACGTGCCCTGGGGCACGTCAACGGTGGTGTCTGGTCGAGGGCGCGGCGGGCGCGCCCTCGACCTGTGCTGTGTGTCGTGTCGGCATGACCTCCGGCCGGTCACCGGCCCTGCAAGCGGGCGGCCTCCGTGCGTGCCGTACCGAGCTTTCCGTAAAGGCGCCCCCCCGGGCACGCGGTCGCGAACCCGTCACGGTGACCGGAGATCACGTTCAGTCGCACCTTCTTACCTTTTGGGTAGAGATTTCCGCCACCCGAAGTGAGGTATGTCTTGCCCTTCGGGTTCGCTCCGTAAAGACCCAGTTTCCAGGCGGTCAGTTGCGCGACCGCCTTGACCGATACGGCGGGCGGCTTGGTGGTGCCGAAGCTGCCGATGACCGCGATGCCCATGCTGTTGGTGTTGAAACCGAGGGTGTGGGCGCCCATGACGGCCTTCGCGACACCACCCGCGCGACCCTCGTAGATGTTTCCGCACTTGTCGACGAGGAAGTTGTAGCCGATGTCGCGCCAGCCGCTGCTCACGACGTGGTAGCGGTAGATACTGCGGATGACCGAAGGGGCCTGCGCGCACTTGTAGTTGTTGCCCGACGCGGTGTGGTGCACGAAGGCCGCACTGACCCGCTTGGTGTAGCGGAAGTCGCGCTCGCGCAGCTTCTCGTCGGCTCCCCAGCCGGCCCGCGTGACGATACGGGGGCGCGGGCCGATGTACGGCTTCGCCCCGGGCACCGCGGTGGCCAGCCGTTCCACCGTCTCCTTGCGCGACAGCGCCGGGATCGTCGTCGAGCCGAGCGGTGCGAGGTCCGCGTTGACGGCGGAGGCGGCGGCGGACTCGACGGTCAGCGCGCCCAGCCTCGGGGTGTCCACGGTCCCGACGGGCGGGGGTTCCGCCGCCTGCGCGGCCCCCGTCACGGCTTCGGGTCCGGCCGCGGCGCCGGGGGCGCCGACGCCGGGGTCGATCAGCTCCAGACGCAGGCCCTCCGGGAGCAGTTGGACGCCCGGGGCGGCCGTACGGCCCCGGGCCTCGGCGCGCACACGCACCTCGACGCCGTCCGAGTCGCCGACCCACAGCGGAGCGGTGGAGCCGCGCACCCGGCCCGAGGAGCGTTCGGCGGTGTCCGGGTCGGCGGCGTGCTCGTGGTTGTGCGTCTCGACGTCCTGCCAGCCGGACCAGCGGGCGGTTTCCGTCGAACGGGCACGGACCTGGACGCGGCCCTCCAGCTCGGCGTCCGGGTTGTCCCAGACGACACCGACCAGGGAGAACGACCGTACGTCCCGCTTGCCGAGGCCCTGTTCGGGGGCGGCCGGGCCGAGGCCGCGGTCCGTTCCCAGGGGGGCGAGGGGGAGCGACTGGGTGCTGCCGGACGCGGGGGTGAGCGCG
>NZ_JARGEE010000631.1:0-3674 GCF_033794485.1 Streptomyces sp. MB09-02B | reverse complement strand
AGACGGGCCCGCAGGGAGCCGGGCCCGTCGCGCGGTCGCCGCCGAGACCACGGGGGACGCCGAGCCCGGCTCCCTGCGGGCCCGTCTCACCCCCCTCACGGAGACCGAACGCACCAGCGCCCTGCTGCGACTCGTCCGCGACACCGCCGCCGCGGCGCTCGGACACGCCGACCCCGACACCGTCCCGTCGGGCCGGCCGTTCAAGGAACTCGGCTTCGACTCCCTCACCGCCGTCGACTTCCGCAACCGGCTCTCCACCGCCACCGGACTGCGCCTGCCCGTCTCCGTCGTCTTCGACCACCCCTCTCCCCGCCGCATGGTGCGGGCCCTGTACGGGGAACTGTTCGACGACGCACCGGCCGCCGCCACGGACACGCCGACCGCCGTGGGGGCCATGGGGGTGGCGGGGGCGGGCCCCGCCCGCCGACGCGCCGTCGACGACGAACCCCTCGCGATCGTCGGCATGGCCTGCCGCTTCCCCGGTGGTGTCACCAGCCCCGACGAGCTGTGGGACATGCTGACGGAGGGCCGCGACGGCATCACCGGCTTCCCGCGCGACCGGGGTTGGCGCGCGCAGGACTCGGCGCGCGGTGGTTTCCTCGACGACGTCGCCGGTTTCGACCCCGGTTTCTTCGGGATCACCCCCCGCGAGGCGCTCACCATGGACCCGCAGCAGCGGCTGCTCCTGGAGACCTCGTGGGAGGCGGTCGAACGCGCGGGCATCGACCCGACGACCCTGCGCTCCACCCGCACCGGCGTGTACGTGGGCGCCGCCGGGCTCGGCTACTCGCTGCTCTTCCCGCCCGGCTCGGAGCAGTTGGCCGGGTACACCGTCACCGGCACCGCCACGAGCGTGATCTCCGGCCGGGTCTCGTACGTCCTCGGCCTGGAGGGCCCGGCCGTCACCGTCGACACCGCCTGCTCCTCCTCCCTCGTCGCCCTGCACACCGCCGTCCAGGCGCTGCGCGCCGGACAGTGCGACCTGGCACTGGCGGGCGGGGTCTGTGTGATGCCCGACGCCTCGCTCTTCGCCGACTTCGAGCGGCAAGGAGGGCTGGCGGCCGACGGACGGTGCAAGGCGTTCGCGGGGGCCGCCGACGGCACCGGCTGGTCCGAGGGCGTCGGCCTGCTCGTCGTGGAACGGCTCTCCGACGCCGGTCGCGCCGGGCACCCCGTCCTGGCCGTCGTGCGCGGCTCGGCGGTCAACCAGGACGGCGCGTCCAACGGCCTCACCGCTCCCAACGGCCTGGCCCAGCAACGGGTGATCCGCGACGCGCTCGCCGACGCCGGCTGTCTGCCGTCGGACGTGGACGCCGTCGAGGCCCACGGCACCGGCACCCGGCTCGGCGACCCGATCGAGGCGCACGCGCTGCTCGCCACCTACGGCCAGGACCGTGAACGTCCGCTGTACCTCGGCTCGTTGAAGTCCAACATCGGACACACCATGTCGGCGGCGGGGGTCGGCGGCGTCATCAAGACGGTGCTGGCGATGCGCCACGGCACACTGCCGAGGACACTCCACGTGGACGAACCGTCACCGCGGATCGACTGGACGGCCGGGTCCGTGGAGCTGCTGACGGAGTCCCGGCCCTGGCCCCGGACGGGCCGCCCGCGCCGGGCCGGTGTCTCGTCCTTCGGGATCAGCGGCACCAACGCCCACGTCGTCCTCGAACAGGCACCGGCCGACGAGGCCACCCCCGTCGCACCGGCGGAAGACACAGCCCCCGTGGCACCGGCGCTGCAGGACGCCCCTGGGACGTCGGCCGAAGATGCCGCCCCCGAGGCACCGGTCGCGGCTGCCCCCAAGACACCCAAGTCGGTGGCGCCCGAGGCACCGGCCGAGGAGGACACTTCCCGCTCCTGGCCCCTCCTGATCGCCGCCCATGACGAGAGCGCCCTGCGCGACCAGGCGGTCCGCCTGCTGGACCGGCTGGAGACCGACCCGGACCTGGCCGTCGCCGACCTCGCGCGCGCCCTCGCCACCACCCGAGCCGCACTCGGCCACCGGGCCGCCGCCGTCGTCCGCG
The DNA here is from genome assembly GCF_033794485.1 of Streptomyces sp. MB09-02B. NCBI lineage: Bacteria > Bacillati > Actinomycetota > Actinomycetes > Kitasatosporales > Streptomycetaceae > Streptomyces > Streptomyces sp. MB09-02B. The sequence continues at coordinate 1,647 of NZ_JARGEE010000631.1, read as the reverse complement.
ACCGGGCCGGGGCGACCGCCGCCCTCACCGCCCTCGCCCGGGGCGAACTCCCTCCCTCCCTGCTGCGCGACACCGCCCGAGAGGGCGCGCTCGCGGTGCTCCTCACCGGGCAGGGCGCCCAGCGGTTCGGCATGGGCCGGGAGCTGTACGCCGCCCACCCCGTCTTCGCCGAGGCCTTCGACGCGGTGTGCGTCCACCTCGACCCGCAGCTGCCGCGCCCGCTCGCCGAGATCGTGTTCGGCACCGGGGCGGCGGCACCCGACCCGGAGGCCGCACACCGCCGCACCGATGCGGCGGAGCCCGACCCGGAGGCCGTGCACCGCACCGAGTACACTCAGCCCGCGCTGTTCGCTTTCGAGACCGCCCTGTACCGGCTCCTGGAGAGCTGGGGAGTGCGCGCCGACTACCTGCTCGGCCACTCCGTCGGGGAGATCACCGCCGCGCACCTCGCCGACGTCCTCACCCTGCCCGACGCCTGCCGTCTCATCGCCGCTCGCGGCCGGCTCATGCAGCAACTCCCGCCCGGCGGGGCCATGCTGGCCGTGGCCGTCGGCGAGAAACAGGCGACCGAGGCGGCGGAGGACCACCCGGACGTCGTCGTGGCGGCCGTCAACGCACCCGGCTCCGTCGTGCTCTCCGGCCCGGCCGAGGCACTCACCACGCTCCGCGACGACTTCACCGAACAGGGTGTGCGAGCACGCTTGCTGACGGTCAGTCACGCATTTCACTCGCCGTTGCTGGAGCCGATGCTCGACGACTTCGCCCAGGTGGTCGCCGCACTCGACCTCCGCCCGCCCCGGATCCCCGTCGTCTCCAACGTCACCGGAGAACTCCTCACTCCGGAACAGGCATGCTCGCCCGACTACTGGGTGCGGCACGTACGGGAGACGGTCCGCTTCGCCGACGGGGTGCGCACCCTCGTCGCCGAAGGCGTCACCGTCCTGCTGGAGGCCGGCCCCGACGGCATCCTCACCGGCTCGGCACACAGCTGCCTGGACATGGGCACCGACGCCGGGACCACCGGCGCCGAGGGCGAACCCGTGGTGTGCGTGGCCGCGCAGCGCAAGGGCGCCCCGGAGGAGGAGAGCCTGCTCACCGCACTCGCCCGCACCCACCTGGCCGGTGTCCCCGTCGACTGGGCCGCCGTCCTCCCCGCCTCCGGCGCCCGCCACGTCGAGCTGCCCACCTACCCCTTCCAGCGCGCCCGTTACTGGCCCGACCCCCGCCCGGCAGGCAGCACCGGCGACCTGAGCGCGCTCGGTCTGCGCCCCACCGGCCACCCGCTGGTGGGAGCCCGCGTCACCTCGGCCACCGACGGCACCACCCTGTTCACCGGTGAACTGTCCACGACCGCCCAGCCATGGCTCACCGACCACGCCGTCCTCGACACCGCCCTCTTCCCCGGCACCGGATTCGTCGAACTCGCCCTCTGGGCGGGCCGCCGGCTCGACTGCCCCCACCTCGACGAACTCACCCTGGCCGCACCCCTGTTGATCCCGGCCGACGCCCCCGTCCAGCTCCAGGTCACCGTCGGCCCGCCCGACGACACCGGCCACCGTGCCCTTACCGTCCACTCCCGCACCGAGCCCGACGAGACCTGGACCGCCCACGCCGAGGGCACCCTGACCCCCCAGACGCCCGCCGCAC
>NZ_JARGEE010000630.1:0-3680 GCF_033794485.1 Streptomyces sp. MB09-02B | reverse complement strand
ACCCGCGTCAATCTGACCGTGCTGTGCGCCGTGGTCCTGTTGCTCGTGGCGGCGAGCCTGTTCGGCGGCGAGGACTCCTCGTCCGACGCCTCCCGCCCGCCGGACGCCCGGCACGCCCCGCAGGCAGCGGCCGCCTCCCCCGCCGAGGGTGCCGGGCCCGCTGAACGGCCGGCGGACCGCCGGCAGCGTCCGCCCCGGGCGGCCAGACCGGTCCGGCTGCTCATCCCGAAGATCCGGGTGAGCGCCCCCTTCGTCCCCCTCTCCGTCGGCCGCTCCGGGCAGCTCGAGGCCCCGCCCGCCGACGACGTGAACCTCGTCGGCTGGCACGCCGAGGGTGCCGCGCCCGGGGAGACGGGCACCTCGATCATCGCCGGTCATGTCGACACCGCGACCTCACCGGCCGTCTTCGCGGGGCTCGGCGAACTGGAGAAGGGAGACGTCTTCCACATCGTGCGCTCCGACCGGACCAGGGTGTCCTTCGTGGTCGACGCCCTGGAGACGTTCGAGAAGGCCGACTTCCCCGACGAGCGGGTGTACGGCGACGCGTCCCGCCCCGAGGTCCGGCTGATCACCTGCGCGGGCGACTACGACCGCAAGGTCAAGGACTACACGGAGAACCTGGTGGTCTTCGCGCACCGGACCTGAGGCCGCAGGCGAACAACAGGGGACGGGCTGACCAAAAACCATTCTCGAAGTGGCCAAGAGCAGTTCAAGGGACGGCCATGATTGATCAACGCACGTCCATGATTCCGCAACTTGAACGTTTGAGCGTTTAGAGCGGACGTACGTTCCTGCCCGTGAACTCTGACGCAACACCCCACAGAGGCGACGGCGCCGAGGCGACCGCCACCAGCGCAGACGCCCCGATATCCCACGCCAGGCCGCGCGGCCGACGCTCACTCCTGCGCGCCGCGCTGGCCGGTACCGCCGTCCTCGGCGGCGGCCTCGCGGTCGGTGCCTTCCCGGCCGACGCCGAGCCCGTGTCCCGCTCCTCCCGCACCACCCCCTCGCCCTCCGCCACCACCCGTCCGCGGCCGAAGACGGCGGACGAGGCGCTGAAGGAGCTGTCGAAGGGCAACCGCCGCTGGCGGACCTTCCAGGAGCGGCACCCCGACGAGGACGCCGCCGTGCGCAAGGCCCTGACGACCGGCCAGCAGCCCTTCGCCCTGATCCTCGGCTGCATCGACTCCCGGGTCCCCCCGGAGCTGGTCTTCGACCAGGGCCTCGGCGACCTGATGACCGTGCGCAGCGCGGGCGAGGTGCTGGACCAGTCCGTGCTCGGCAGTGTCAAGTACGGCGTCCTCGAACTGAAGATCCCGCTGGTCGTGGTGCTCGGTCACCAGTCCTGCGGCGCCGTGAAGGCGGCCGTCGCGGTGGACGAGAGCGGCGAGGAACTGCCGAGCGGCATCCAGTACATCGCGGACGAGATCGCTCCGGCGATCGACCACCGCGTGACCGGTGACGCCCGGGTCGCGGCGACCATCGACGCGAACGTCCGGCTCGTGCGTTCCAAGCTCAAGGCCGACCGTGACATCGCCGCCAAGCTGAAGGCGGGCGAGGTGGCCGTCGTCGGCGCCCGCTACGACCTGACGACCCAGCGGGTGCACCTGCTCAAGTAGCGGGCCCTGGCAGGCAGAAGGCGGCTCCGGTGCACCACCCACCACCGGGGCCGCCTTCGTGTTCGCCGTGATGTCGCCGCGCCGCGTTGCGGCCGACGGCTCAGCCCTCGACGAGGGTGATGTCCTGGTGGCGGACCGCGTGGAACCTGGGCAGTGGCAGGCCGCTGCCCGAGAGTTCCATGACGGTGGCCTCCACCCGAACGGGGCCCGGCCGGTAGCGGCCCGGGTCGGCCTTGTCCGTGTTGGTCCAGGCGTGGTCGGCGCCGTCGCAGACCGCCGAGGTGCCGCCGACGCCCTTGCGGACGTGGCTCTCGCCCTGCTGGAGCGAGGACGAGACGAAGACGGGGCCGTTGCCGCCGAGGCAGCGGTAGGTGCCGGACAGGGTGAGGGTGCCGTCCGGGGCCACGAGCCCGGTGGGGTCGATGGTCACCGTCTCGAACGGCTCGATCGTGGCACCGGCGGACGGGGCGGCGGCGAGCGCCAGCAACGCGGCGCCGGCGGCCGCGCCGAGCAGTCGGGGGACACGCGCGAGGACCGGGGACAAGGGCATGGGGGTACCTCCTTGGACGGGATTCCAGCGGGGTTCCAGAGGTACCGGCCACCCCCGTCCGATCTTGCGATCATCACCCTTCGGTCGGCGCGCCGTTCCGCCGAACCAACCACCGCGTGCGAGCCGCGCATCCGTGGTTATGTCCGCGTCCTGTCACGGCACGTCCGGGTGCTGTCACGTCTCCCGCGAGGGTGTGGCGATGAGTTGCGGGCGCGGGCATGGTCTGTAGTGCGAGGCGGTGACGCACCGCCGGCACTCACCACGACGTGGAGGCGCGCCATGTGTTCACACCAGCCCCTGTGCCCCTCGGCAAGCAGCTCCGACCGCGACGCCGCGCACATCGTCGCCTTCCACCCCGAGCAGGGCTGGAACCTGCTCTGCAACGGGGCGATCGTCTTCGACGACACCGGTGAGATCCTGCCCGACGGCAGCATCGTCGCGCCGAGCCGGCTCGCGGCAGCGGCCTGACACCTACCGCGCACGGGGCTACGGCAGGACCGCGAAGCCGTCCAGCTCCACGCACGCCCGCTCGTCCCAGAGCCGTACGATGCCGACGACCGCCATCGCGGGATAGTCCCGGCCCGCCAACCTCCGCCAGATACGTCCCAGTTGGGGAGCGCGGCGCCGATAGTCGGCGACATCCGTGACGTAGACCGTGACCCGGGCGAGGTCGGCCGGCGCACCGCCGACGGCCGCCAGCGCGGCCAGCAGATTGCCCAGGGCCTGCTCGAACTGCTCCTCCAGCGTCTCCCCCACGACCTTGCCGTCCGCGTCCAGCGCGGTCTGGCCCGCCAGGAACACGACCCGGCTGCCGGTGGCGACGACGGCATGGGAGAAGCCGGTGGGTGGCGACAGTCCGGCCGGGTTCACCCGCTCGACACTCATGACGGCCTCCTCTCCGGCCCGGTCGGCCGGTACAACTCCTTGGCGATGACCGTCCGTTGCACCTCGCTGGCCCCCTCGTAGATGCGTGGTGCGCGCACCTCCCGGTAGAGGTGTTCGAGCAGATGGCCGCGCCGCAGCGCCCGTGCCCCGTGCAGCTGGACGGCCGCGTCGACGACGTACTGCGCGGTCTCCGTGGCCAGCAGTTTCGCCATCGCGGCCCGTCTCGGCACCTCCGGGTCCCCCGCGTCGTACGCCGTCGCCGCCGCGTAGACCATGAGCCGGGCCGCCTCCGTGCGCAGCGCCATCTCGGCGACCTGGTGGGAGACGGTCTGGAGGTCCCTCAGCTTGCCGCCGAAGGCGTCCCGTCGGGCGGTGTGCGCGAGGGTGGCGTCCAGGGCGGCCTCGGCCATGCCGACCGCGAAGGCGCCGACGCTCGGGCGGAAGAGGTTGAGGGTGGCCATGGCGACCCGGAAGCCGTGGTCGGGTGTGCCGAGGACGTCGTCGGCGGTGACGGGGACCGCGTCGAGGGCGAGGGCGCCGATGGGGTGCGGCGAGAGCATGTCGAGGGGCGTGCCGGTGAGGCCGGGGCGGTCGGCCGGGAGCAGGAAGGCGGTCACCCCGCGGGA
>NZ_JARGEE010000062.1:0-29752 GCF_033794485.1 Streptomyces sp. MB09-02B | reverse complement strand
GGTGTCGATCAGGCGGCGGGAGCGGACGGCGAGGTGGCGGCGTACTGCCTCAAGGCGCGGGCTCGCGGGGCAGGTGGGGGTACGGGCCGGGCACACGACCGCGTGCGGGATGCGGCACCAGGCGCTGCTGTCGCCGTGCGGGTGGGCGATGCCGCTGCTCAGGTGCCAGCGGCAGGGGGCGGGAACGTGGGCGGTGGCCAGTTCGGCGGGGTGCAGGGCGATGGGCCGCTGGTCGGCGCGCGGGTAGATGTCCGTGCGGTGGCCGCAGCGATGGCAGTGGCTGGTGTGGCCAGTGCGCAGCAGGCGGCTGAGGCTGGTGGCGGCCACTCTCAGGGAGCGGGGGTGTCGGCTCTTGCACGGGCTGCCGTCCCAGTGGCGGCCCGCGGAGGAAGGGGTGGGGTGCATGGCGGGACCGTGCCAGGCAACACGCGGCGGTGGGTCATGTGTTGCGGGGTATGTCCCACGATCAGCCCAGCCGGCTCGAACACGTACGCCGATACACGGTCAGGTGTTCTGTGCCTGTTCGCCGGTTCGGGTGATTCGTGATGCGGCGTCCGCCGGGCGGCGCGGGGGTCAGGAGTTGGGCGTGCCGGGTGGGGTGTGGTCGTCGCAGAGGGTGCCCAGCAGGTGCTCGAGTGAGACGTCGAAGGTGTGGGCGAGGGTGTGCCAGGTGGTGAGGCTGCCGGTGGTGCGGCCGTGTTCGAGGTCGATGAGGGTGCGCCGTGCCAGGCCGCTGCGGTCGGCGAGTTCATCGAAGGTCCAGCCGCGCTCGCCCCGCAGGCGCGCGAGTTCGACGCGCAGCGCGGTGAGGTCGGGGTCGGGCGGCAAGATCGTCACCCCACCATCCGACGGTGCAGAACCCTGCCCTGTCAGTGCAGACTTCTGCACTATCTGCCGGTGACGGGAGTGACATTCGCGGTGCGGGGATCTGCTCTACCGTGCGTCCGGTCCCGGGGCCTTCAGCAGCCCGGGCACCGGTCATCGCCGCGTGGACGGACGGGAGGACGACCAGCCGATGAGGCTTGCCGGCGCGCATGGCACAGTGCGGCGTATCTGGACGGTGGAACTGCGTCCGCAGGCGGGCGGGCCAGGTCTCGTCTGCCCGCACTGCACCGCCCACACCCCCTCTCTCAAGGGTTCCTCCGCGCGTGCCGCCGCCCTGGCGCATCTGGCCTGCCATGCCCGCGCCGACACGCTGCCGGGCCATCTGCGCACCTGCCAGTGCCGGGAACGCGGCTGCTCCTGGCATCCGCGTCACCGCGGCTGCGGCGGGCCGGTGCTGCTCGCCCTCACCCGTGACCGCAGCGGCCGCACCTGGCGCCTGGCCGACACGTGCGCGGCCTGCGCGGCGGCGACCAGCCACACCGCTGTCGTGCCGGACACGCTGCTCGGTCCTCGCCGGCTTCGCCCGGACGCCTACCCGCCGGCTCCCGTGCGCGACAACCCCGGTGCCGGACGCGACGAGCGGGTGCGGGTACGGGAGATGCTCACATATCTGGCATCGGCAGTCCCCCGCTTCACTTCCCCCGCCGCCCGGCTGCTGGCCCTGCAGTGCGCCCTGCGCGCCGACGCCCGCGGCCAGGTCCGGCTCCCGGCAGGCCTGCTGCGCGGCATGCGCCTGCAGCGACGCCAGGAACTGTGGCAGGAACTGGCCCAGGCCCGGTGGCTGGAGATGCCGGTCCTGAAGCCGGCACCAGTGACGGTGTACCTACTCGATGCCACAGTCCTGGACCAGGCACCCGGCCGCAGCGCGCGCCGCCGCGCCGCCCACTGGGCGCTTCACTGCGTCCCCTTGGTCCCGCCTGCCGTCGCACCACCCGTGCTGCGGCTCACCGCCCTGGTGCTGGCGGCACACTGCTCCGGCCATGGCGGCCACGGCACCGACATGGACGTCCTCGCCCGGCTATGCGGTCATTCCCCTCACCAGACAGGAGAGCTCCTGGACCGGCTGGTGGCTCTGCGCACACTGGCAGCCTGGCACCGCGACCGGGAGACCGACCAGGTGGTCTGGCAACTGCCCTCGCCGCACACGCGTACTCGCCCCGCAGCCCGCGGACCCCGCCACCGGCTCGCTGAAGGCTGAGGTCAGTCCAAAGGCATGTTCGGGGAGAACAGACAGCTCCGGCTATCCGTACTATCTCTACGGCAGGGCACTGTGCACTGACTATTGCTGCCGTCCCGCAGCCACCGGCCGGGGACAGCACACATGTGTGCGGTAGGTCCTTCAACTCCGGCCACATAGCCGAGGAAAGGTTGTGCGCCCCATGCCCGAGGACGTTTCCGCTACCGAACTGACATCGCAGTACACCGCTCAAGTGAGTGCAGACCTCGAACGCAACGCCAAGGAGCAACAACGGATCGGCGCAGAAATCGCCGCGCTGCAGGAGCAGTTGGCAGCCCACCAGCGTGACCACGCGGTGCTGGTCAGCATCCAGCAGGCGATCGGCGCAGCACCGGCTGCCGCGGAGCCTGCGACCTTGTCGGACAGCACTACGGTGCCCGCCCCCCGCACGGCGAAGAAGACTGCCAAGTCCGGCACAGGCAAGCGGGCGCAGACGAAGAAGACCGCCTCCGCACCCAGTCGTGGCACGGCCGGGAAGCCGGCCGCCGAGAAGGACGCAGGCAAGGCGGCACCCGTGAAATCAGCGCAGCCGACGCTGGTCGAGCTGATCCGTGGCCATCTCGCCGAGCAGAGCGAGCCGCGCTCGGCGGCGGAGATCGCCGCAGCCCTCGGCGAGGCTCATCCTGACCGCAGCGTCAAGACGACCGTGGTGCGCACCACCCTCGAAGGGCTGGTGGCCAAAAGCCAGGCGCAGCGCAGCAAGCAGGGCAATTCCGTCTTCTACACCTCTTCTGCGGTGCCAGAGCAGGCGGCACCGCCGCAGGTCGAGGAGCAGCCCGCACCAGCCGGCGCGTGACACCGCTGCGACACGGCCGTGCCGGCCGCTGTGGCCCCTGGCAGGACACTGGGGCGATCTGCTGCGCGCTCCACAGCAGCAGGGTGGCCTCGTCATGGCGGGGCGTTCGAGGAGCGGCGTATCGGCGTGGGGATGGTGGGTGCGGATCGTCTCGGCGGTCACTGAGGCCACTGCAGAAGCGAATCGGCTGCGTGCTTGATCAGCTGTCTGCGTGCCAGGGGCTGGCTCGACATTGAGATCAGCGTGGACGCCAGGTGCGGACCTCCAGGTGGAGGATGTGAGCGTCCGGTTGGATACGGCCTGTTTCCACCAGCCACTCGCGTACAGCGGCGGTGACATCTCCGCTGGCGGCATCCACGCGCCGGGCGAAGTCGGTGGCGTCGAGGCCTCCGGTCTGGGCGGAACCGTAGGAGCGTTCTTCGGTGTGGTCAGCGCGCTGAATGACGTCGCGGCGGATACCTGGCGAGTCGGTGCGGCTGCCGGAGGGATGCAGGTAGCCGGTCTTGGCCAGGCGGACCGTGAAGGCCAGACGCAGGCCGCGGCGGGCGGCTTCGGCGATCAGGGGGCGCAGGCGGGCGGAGCCTGATGCGATCGCTTGGGCGCCGACGCGGCCGGTGCCGGATCCGGTGGGCGTGATGAGGACGGCTTTGCCGCGGACGCGGGCGCGGGCGCCGGAGGCGGTGGTGCGGCGGCGGGTGTGTCGGGCGGCGAGGGCTGCGAGTTCGGGCAGGTCGGTGATGCCGCCGGTCTCGACGGCGGCCAGAACCTGCCGGAGCGCGGGGACGAAGGCGGCGCCCTTGTTCTTGGTGTAGAACTGCGAGACCAGCGAGGGATCTCGGTCGAGGACGCGGGCGATGTCCCGTCTGGTGTAGCCAGCCGCCTGGAGCCGGTCGGCAAGGCGGGCTGCTTCGTTCAACTCGCCCTGGCGGCCTGGCTGGTTGCGGCGGGTGCGGGGCGGCATCAGGCCTCCCGTTCAGCAGTAAGGGCCGCGCGCCCGGTGTCCCGCAGCATGAGGAGTTCCTCTTCGGTGGTGGGGGCGGTGACGGGGCCAGTGAGGTGGCCGCGCAGGAGGTAGTCGCCGGGCTGGTGGTGGTAGGGCCAGCTCTGGGGCTGGGTGAGGTAGAGGGCGTCGGTGCGGAAGGCGACAACTGTGCCGGGCGCGGTGTGCAGGGCACCCGCATGGGTGTTGTCATCGCGGTGGCGCTGGGTGAGCAGGGCGGCGCGGGCGCCGGACCAGATCGCGGCGGCCCATTCGGGGTGGGCGTTGGGGTCCCGGCTGAAGCCGGTGGGTTTCTGCCAGGTGATCTGCTCGTCGTCGAAGCCGATGATTTCGGCGTCCGGCGGGATGTCGCGCTCAAGGGTGCGGGGGGTGGTTCCGGTGACCATGCGGGGGCGTTGGGCGAAGGCGCCGATGCCGTACAGGAGGATGGCGCGCACCGCGCGGGAGGCGAGGTGGGCGGCGCGGGCCTGCTGGGCGTCGCCCTGGAAGTGGGCCTGGGCGGACAGGTTGGTCCAGGTCTCTTTGAGTTTCTTGGCCCAGTCGTCCAGCGGTTTGCCGTCGTCCCACAGGATCCCGTCGAGGATCTCGATCTTCCACGGGGTGATGGGGTTGGTCAGGGCGGTGTGGATTTCGGGGCCGCCGGCCCAGGTGGTGAAGGTGGCGTTGGGCGCGGCCGGGTAGTGCCAGGCGCGGTCGCCCGGCGCGGGGGCGGGCAGGATGCCGACGTGGTTCCAGGTGTCGGGGACGGTGACCCGCACCTGCCAGTGGCCGCAGCCGTACAGGGCCCGGGTCTGCTCCTTCTCGCTCCAGGCGGCGAAGGTGGCGGCCGTGATCCGGCGGGGGGCGCCGACCGGGGACTTCCAGGTGTGTTTGGCGTAGGCGAAAGTGCGGTCGTACTCGACGAGTTGGGGCAGTTGTTCGGGGACGCGGGGCGGGAGGATGAGTTCGTTGCGTCCCTGGCCGGCGGTGGCATGCAGCAGGCCGCGCAGTTCCTCGGACAGGACGGGGAAGCCTTCGGCGTGCTGGCCGCGGGTGGGGATGGTGCGGGTCCACAGGTCGCGGCCGGTCTGCGATGGGGAGCCCATGATGACCGCATCGGGCCAGTGGCGGCGCAGTGCCTGCCACAGCAGTACGAACGCGTCCCGGACGGTGGCCGGGTCGTCGCCGCCGGTGTCGAACCACTCCCCCACCGAGCGGATTTCGACGTGGTGCTCGCCGTTGTCGCGCTGGTAGCGGCCGACGGGGTTGCGGGCGTGGACGAAGTGTCCGGCCATCCGGTCACGGCCGCGGCCGGTGTCGGTGCGCCAGCCCGGCGTGGGGGCGTTCAGCCAGGCCGCGACCGCATCCCGCAGGTAGGGGTAGCGGTCGGCGTCGCGGTGCCAGGGGTCACCGGCGGTGATGTAGATCCGCTCCGTGCCTTCAGGAAGGGTCTGGAAGACGGCGGTCAGGATGGCGGAGACGGAGGTGTCGGCCAGGTCGAGGCGGTGGGTCTGACTGCGGTGCACCAGCACGCCCGTGTCCGTGTCCAGGAAGACAGTGGAGCGGGCCTGCTGGGTGAAGTTCGGTGGCGTGGAGAGCAGGTTCGGGGTGTGCGTGAACCAGCTGTTGCCCGCTGCCCCGTCGGGGATCGACGGGAGGGCACGCGGCGCGTCTGGGGCTGCGGGTTTCGCGGAGGCAGGGTCCTCGGCAGGAGCGACCGGCGGCGAGGCGGCGACGGGCGGTGCTGGTGCGGTGGCGGTCATCGCGGGCGCCACCGCTCCCGACTGGACGGTGGGGTGGGACGGAGTTTTCGTGCCGTCGTTGACGGCGGCTGGGGCATCCAGCTCGAGGTGGGACGGGGTGGTCTCGGCTGTGGTGAGGCGGTCGGGGGCAAGGGCGGGGGCCAGGGTGACGATGTGGGCCAGGCTCAGTCCGGCCGCCGGGGCGATCCGTTCCGCCTTCGCCTTCTCGTACCCGGCCAGCCGTGTGATCTGCCGGTCCCGCTCGGCCTCCAGCTTCGCCAGGGAAGCCCGGGTCTTTTTGATCTCGTCCCGTACAGTGCGCAGTTCGGCGAGGGCTGCGGTGTAGCGCTGTGCGTCCATCAGGCTTCCTTGTCCGGACGGCGGGCGGCGGGTGCGGGGACGTAGGCGATCGCCCCGCCCGAGTGGGAGACAAGCCGGCTGCCCAGCAGCAGATCAGCGAGCACCCGGTCGGCCGGCGAGGAGGCGGTCACGTGATGGACGGGCGTGGCCAGGTCGGTGACGTAGCCCGCCAGCCGCGCGCGAGGGAAGGCATAGCGGCCCTGGGCGTTCTTCTCCCAGTCTTCCAGGCCGGTCAGCACGGCTACCACGTAGCCCGACAGGGTCACCGGCAGTACTCCACCGGCCGCCACGCTCTGCGCATCGCACCGCCACCAGCCGCGCAGCGCCTTGAGGAGGTCCTCGGGGGCGAGGGAGGCCGCGAAGCCGATCCAGTTCCGGTCCGGTTCCTGTACCTGCTTGGCCGCGTCGACCCGCAGGACGGCGATCTCTTGAGCGTCCAGCCGGTCCAGCGGGGCGTGCCGGCGCTGGCCGAGTGCCTGGACCACATGGAGCGGAACCATGACACGCACGCCACGGCGGGACAGGCCCGGCAGCAGTCCGGCGTGCACGAGACGGCGGAAGGTGGTGATGGCGCAGCCGAGTTCCTGGGCTGCCTGTCCGGTCGTCAGCAGCATTCCACCCACTCCCTCCATGCAAACTCTGATATCTGATTCGGCATGAAGATTAGCGGAGTCCTGAGGGGCCGTCAAAGGCCGCTGACCGGATACCGGCCCATCAACCCCAGGCCTCTACCTGCCGTGGGCTCCGTGACGGAAGCGGACGAGGCAGCCGGTCAGGTCATCACCACACACATGGGAGCGAAGAATCACCTGGGGGTAAGCGAATGGGGACGAGGAGGCCGACCCGTTGGCCTGGTTCCGCGAAGACTCACTGGGCGCCATTTTCCCGGGAGGGGGCCGATCCGTGGCCGACGCTACTCCGTCAGCTGGACGGCCCGCTCCCCCGGCGGCTGCTACGCGGTCTTTACGCTGAACGTCGTTGCGCACACCATCTGTTATCAGGGGATGCGACTGGCACGCGCCAGCCGCCGACCGTGGCGATCCTGAACAGGGGGCACGGATGGGCGTCTTGTGGAAGCTGGAGCCGGCGACCGCGGCCAAGCACCGGTTGTACCAGCGGTACCTGGATGCCTGGTGGCCGATCCTGCTGCAGACCTCCCAGAGCACCGGCTACTCCCGGCCCCGGGTCACGCTCCTGGACGCGTTCGCCGGCCCGGGCCGCTACGAGGACGGCGAGCCGGGCTCGCCGGTGTTCATACTGGACCGCCTGCTCGGCCATCACGCGGTCGACCGCATGCACCTCAGCCCCCGGCGGGTGCATTTGATATTCATCGAGAAGGACCGCGCGCGCCACGAGCACCTCGTGGCGGAACTCGTCTCCCGCTTCGGGCCGCTGAAGGATCTGCCGGTACGGGTGGAGGTCCGGCGCGGTGAAGCGGGCCGCGACAGCCTCGCAGTTCTCGACGAGCTCGGAGCCTGGGGCCACCCGATCCTGGGGATCTTCGACAGCTGGGGCAGTGTCAACGTACCGCTGCATGTGATGTCCCGCATCGCCCGCAACCGCTCCAGCGAAGTCATCACCACCTTCGGACCCAACTGGTTCAGCCGCCGCGAGGAGCTCAACGCCGACATCCTCGACACGGTCTTCGGCGGCCGCGGCTTCTGGACCGCGGCCGCCGACGAGCTGGGTCCCGACGAGAAGTGGCGCGTATGGCTGCGCACCTACCGTGACGCGCTGCGCCGGGCCGGCTTCGGCTACCAGCTGCAGTTCGAACTCGTCCCCCGCACCGGGCAGCCCCTCTACCTCGTCTTCGGCACCGGCAGCACCGCGGGCCTGAAGGCGATGAAGGACGCCATGTGGAAGGTCGACGGCCTCGACGGCGAGAGCTTTCGCGACCCCCGCACCCGAGGTGCCAAGGCAGACGGCCAGCTCGACCTGTTCCAGGCCGCGGGTCTGATCGACGACGAGCTGGCCGAACTGGTCGCCCAGCGCCTGGGCTACGGGGCCACCACCGTGGAGGCGATCGGCGAGTGGCTGCTGACGGAGACCGCCCGCTGGATGCCGAAGCACGCCTTGCAGGCGGCCCGGCAGATGCGGCAGGACGGCGTGATCGCCGTCCAGTCGCCGGGCAAGCTCACGACGAAGAGCCGGATCAGCCTGCAGGCACAGGTTCGGGCATAGGCATCTGGTCCCAGGTCCGGCCCTGAAGATGCCGGCCGGACGCCTTCGGGGTCCGGCCGCCCCACTGCTTGAAGAAGAAGGCCACATCGGCCTGCAGGCAGGCGTCCCGGATCCCCGTGACCCACTCCTGCTCCATCGGGCGGAAGCGGGGGCCGGACTCGCCGCCGGCGATCACCCAGTGAATGCCCGTCAGGTCCAGCCCGTCCAAAGGCCCGAGCAACGGCTCGCACGACAGGAACCGCACCGCGGCCGGAACCTGCCGCAGGTCGTCGACACGCGGCAGTTCCTTCGCGCTCTCCACGGACACCCCCATCCACAGGTTGGCCGGCCACGTAAGCCGGTCGGCGACCTGCCGCAAACGGCGTGCCCGCTTCGTGAGCACTTGATAGGTGTGCTGCGGGGTCTGCGCGATGACGTCGAAGACCTGCTCGACGTAGTCCAGCGGGACGCGGGCGTGGAAGAGGTCCGACATCGAGTTCACGAACACGGTGCGCGGCGCCTTCCAGCCCAGAGGTACCCGCAGCGCGTCCGGGTGCACGGTCAGGCCGAAGCCGGGGCCGGAGGTGCGGGGGTCGCCGTCGTTCTGGTACTTCGCCGACCCCATGGCCTTGAGCCGCTTCGCCAGCGTCAGGGCGTAGCAGTTGTCACATCCGTCCGAGACCCGGTCGCAGCCGGTCGTGGGATTCCACGTCGCCTCGGTCCACTCGATCGAACTGCGGTCACTCACCCGTCGGCTCCCCATCCCCTGCGATCACGGCCGCCCACAGGCCTGGTCGTACAGCCCGTGGCGTGTCCAACGAGCCATCAGACCGCCAGACATCGGCATCCAACCATCCGTCACCGCAGACCGTCACAGCTTCCTCTAAATAGAACACGTGTACCCTTTTCTGCGGTGGTGCGCGCGGCACGAACCAGCCATTCGCCTCCGGCGGCGCCACCCCTCTGCGGCGCAGCGGTCATGCCGTGTCGTCCGTGAGCACGCCCTGCTGAAGGAGCTGCTCGACGCTCGTCCCGCGCCGTCGGGCCATCTCGCGGAAGGCGTCCCGTTCCCGCTGCCAGTCCAACGCTCGGCCGACGGCGGATTGCCGGATGTAATCCTGCGTCGAGATACCCAGCACGGCCGCGTGCTCGCGGATGGCGGTCTACTCCTCAGTCGTCCACCGCATACGGTCCTCCCAGCTGGTGACATCGGTTCCATCAGTCCTCATCTTTTCCAGGCATTCGCCCGGCGGCAAAGAACGACAAAGCCGCGGCCGCCCCTGCGGACCGGGCCCAGCAGTTCGGAGACGGGGCTTGCGCAGCGCGCGGCACGAACGCCTGCCCGGCTGGCTGGGATGTGGTGGTTTGCGTGGATTCTCGCCACTGCCGTGCCATGGGTTCTGCTCTCGCCGTCTCATTGGGGTCGCGGCATGGCGGCTCGTCGGCTCAATTCATCGTGCGGACTCTGCATGATCGGCACGAGATGCCCGTCCCCGGTCTTCCTCCCTTGTTCCAGCCCGGCCGACCGTCCGCGGAGCTGAGCCGAAGCACGATAGGTGTCACCATCGCGATCCGCTGAGCTGCGGCTTCCGTCAGATGAAGCACCGTAGTTGTCACCGATACAGCGCGCTACCTGTCACCAACAGCGGGCGGAGCAGGGTTGATGTCACCGCCTCCAGCCGTCTGTGCCCCAACTGTCCTGGTCGCGTCAGGTGCATTCGTTCAATATGTACGGCAGCATCTCTGCGGCTTCAGCCTCGCTGTAGTCGTGCTCTCGGAGTTGCTCCAGCGCGCCAGCCATGTCGGCGTTTCCATCATCGTTATCCGCGTATGCACAGACGCGCTGTTGCTCTTGATGCGTGAGAGCCGCCCACCGGTGCTCCACGGCGTTGAGATCAGCCTTGCCGACTGACGGCGAAGTTGAGGGGGCCGCGCCCTCCTTCGAGGAACAGGAGACAAGGGCTGAGCAAAGAACTAACAGGACGGCGGCCAGGCGACGCATTGAGACTCCCTCCGAGGTACCTCGGAGGACTGTATCCAGTGCCAGCCCTGGACGGGCGGGCTGAGGCCGAGCAGCGTGCACCGCCGCCCCGCTTCGAGGTCTTAGGACGCACGCCGCCGCCCTACAGCCTCGCCCCAGCAGGCCACGCTACGAGAGCCTGACGGCCTCAGTGCGACAGGGCACCGTTGACCGACCGAAGCGCTTTGTCCGGCCGTCCTGGTGACAACAAGCTGCCTTGGTGACGACTATCGTGCTTCGGCTCAGGAGCCTGTCCGCGGGTGCGGGCGCCGCCTGCGCGGTCAGTAGTAGAACTCGAGGTAGTCGATGCGGTCGAGGGTCACAGTTTCTGCAGTGTGTGCAGGTCTGGTGCGGTGGAAGTAGCAGGCGCCCAGGGCGTCGCTGAGGATGCGGCGCAGCTCGTCCTCGGAGGCGTTGCGGTGTCGTGCGGTGAAGAGCCGTTCGATGTAGGGGGCCTGCAGGCTGAGAGTGAGGAAGCGCAGGCGGGGGTCGTCGCTGGATCCGGCTGCCGCGGTGAAGCCCAGCCAGGCTCGGAAACTGACCATCATCTGGCCGTTGTTGTGCAGGATGGCGGTGTGGGCACGTCGGCGGATGCGGGGCTGCCACAGGCGGATGATGTCCCGTTCCACGGCTTGCTGCACGGGGTCGCCCTCGGACGGCCGGCGCACCGTGCGGAGGATGTCGAGTTCGTGGGCCGGCACGTTGAGACGTGTGGCGAGTGCGCTCTGGTCGCCGCCCGCCTGCCGCAGCAGAAAGGCCAGGCGGGCCCGGGGCGAACGGGGCGGATTGCGGGTCCAGTGGCGTGCGTCGGCACGGTCGAGAGCCTCTTGGACGGTGGCGGCGCTCAGACGCACGGGCGGCGGCATGGGCGTGCTTCCTTTCGGCGGCGGTGAAATCTGTGTTGAAGGGGCTGGAAGGATCGGCGGATGCTGACAAGTGAGCCCATGGCCGCACTGCCGCGGCGGGTGGTGCCGATTCACGGCGAGACGCTCGCCTCGTATCTGTGGCGGCTGGCGGAGCGCAACGGAATGGCTTTCGAGGAGTTGGCCCGGCATATCGGCGGACCCCGCACGATCGGGCAGGCGGACCCCCAGGTTGAGGAGGTACAGCTGGGCCCGGTGGCGCAGCAGCGTCTTGCGCAGGTCAGCGGCCGCTCGGTGGGGCAGTTGGAGCGGGCGCTGCCGTCGTGGGCGGACAGCCGTATCAGCGCGCGGGCGCGTCGTCAGGTGCAGATCGAGGCGTGGCCGCTCGATCAGGCGCCGGTGCAGGCCTGCGCGTTGTGTGTGGCGGGGCACGGCGAGCAGCCGGTGTGGCGCGTCAGCGGTGAGCAGTGGGCGGTCTGCACACGGCACGGCCGGTGGACGGGGACGGCCGAGGGCCGTTTCCAGGTGGGGCTGTCGGAGCTGCCGGAGGTGGTGGACGCGCAGGTGCGCAGGGTGCGGCTTCAGCGCAGGACGGGGTTGTATGCGCGGGCGTTGATGGCGGATGCGCAGCAGGTGGCCGTCTACTGGTGGCAGTGCCGGCAGATGGGGGCGCGCGGGGTGTGGCGCAGGCGGCAGGACGTGTTGGGGGTCGACCGGTCGGCGTTGTGGGCGGTGCCGCTGTTGGTGTATCCGGAGGCCGTGATCGTGGCGGAGGCGATGGCGGTGCGGGAGCGGCAGCGCGCGATGGGGCGCAGCTTTGCCGGGGGCCCGGCAGGATGGACGACGGGGCGGTGGGTGGCGTGGGTCGGTGAACGCCTCGGCATGGCGGGGGAGATGGCCGAGGGCGGTCATCGGGCGCTGGAGGCGTGGCTGATGGCGCACCGCAACACGGTGCCGGTGGTCGAGCGGCTGGCGCGGCAGGAGGGGCGGGCGGTGGCGCGCAGTGTGCCGCTCGCGTTGATGGAGCCGCATCGGGTGATTCCCTCGAACGGGCCGTTGGAGCAGGCGTCGTGTCTTCCGTGGCGGCTCGGGTCGCCGATGACGAGCGTGCCGCTGTGGCAGTGAGCTTGCACGTGTGTCTCGCCCGGTGACAGAGGTGGCCGTTGCTCAGGCGGGGTCTTTGACGTAGCGGGCGGGGTTGATGCCCTGGGCGTACTGCTGCTGGTACCAGCTCATGGACTGGGTTCCTTCTTCCTTGGCCCAGCCGGGGTTGACGCCCAGGCGCAGGAGCCCGGGCGTGCCTTGCTGTTCGGGTCCTGGCGGGGCGACGTCGAGGGCGGTGGGCATATGGGCCGGATAGAGAGCGCAGTCGGCGAGGACGGCGAGCGGGTAGCGGTCTGTTTCTTCGGCCATCTTGCGCATTTTGCGGTGCAGGGTGACGCGGGCGCGGGAGACGACGGCGGCACGGATATCGGGACGCCAGGTGGGTTTGTCCAGGGCGGGCCAGCGTGTGTAGGGGGCGGTGATATCGCGTGGTCCTTCGCGGAGTTTGCCCAGTCCGCCTTTGGCGGTGGCTTTGATTGCCGCGAGCAGTCCGAGCAGGGCGGGGTCGGCCGTAGCGAGCCTCTGCATAGCGGCGAGGTAATCGGCCTGGGGGATTTTCTCGTGCACGCCGAGGTCGGCCATGGTGGCGAGGTAGGCGTTGCGGATCCGTTCGTACCAGGAGGTGAGGTAGGGGCCGTGATCATCGCGCAGGTAGGCCTCGATCGGCAGGACCTCGATTCCCAGTTCCTGGGCGTAATCCAGGGTGGGCGTGGTGTACCACGCCGGTCCGGTCGGGGCCTGTCCGGTGGCGGTGAAGGGTGAGGGCAGGCGCGGGTCCAGCGTGGCGTGGGTGAGGTCGCAGAACCACGCACCGGGGATCTTCTTGTCGAAGGTGGGCGCGAGGACGTGGCGGGGCGGGGAGTTGAGGCCGACAGGCAGGCCGGAGGAGGCTGCGGCGAAGGCGAGGTTGGTGTCGAGCCCGACGACGTGGGGGAATTCGGCGGTCTCCTGTTGGCTGGGCGGTCGGCTCCAGTCCCAGGCTTCCTCCTCCATGGCCTGCTCGGGCAGGCGGCCCCGGGCGAGCGGATGGGCGTCGGGGGCTTCCGGCGGCGCAGGTTCCAGGGCCGTGTGCAGGCCGCGGGGGTTGGGCTCGCCCCCGCCGCCTGGTGCGCGGCGTGGTCTGGTCGGCGGCCGCAGAGCGGTCATGAGTTCCTCGCCGCACACGGCGGTGGAGCCGTGGGGCGTCAGCAGCCGGTCGGTGTAGGTGCCCAGCAGGCGGGCGAGGTCGGCCGGCGGCAGCGGTGGAAGGTTCCAGCCGTCCTGGGACAGGGCTCCCCAGGCGGTGATGGCCACTTGGACGCAGGCACGCTTGTTGTTCGTGATGGGCCGAAAGATGCGGGGCCAGGGACCGAATCCGCGGCGGGTGAGGCTGAAGCCTGCCTGCTGGAGTTGGGCGATGACCGGATGGGAGTCGGCAAGACGCAGACGGGCGCGGTCGTCGAGGGCGGCGGGGATGTGCAGGGCTGCACTGGCCGTAGGTGTCAGGACGATGAGGGGGTCGCATTCGCTGTCGCGGCCTTGCTTGGACAGCTTGTCCCGGCGCAGGCCGCTGCGCAGCGTCCATTTCAGCAGAGAGACGAGGTCGCTGGTGTCCAGCGGCAGTTGGGAGCCGTTGGTGAAGTGGGCGGTCAGGGTGTCGTCGTGGTCGATGACGGCCAAGGGTCCGGTGGGCTTAGCAACGGCCTGAGAAGGTGCGGTCCGGCTGCGCGGTGTGGATGCCACGGGAGTGGTGGCGGGAAAGAGTGACGGCTGCTCGGCCTTCTTGCCGACTCTTGAGGGCGGTGTGGGAGTCGGCTCTTGAAGCGGCGGCGTGTCCAGGTGTTCTGGCCTCTGCAGGGTTTTCAGGCCCTGAAGGAGGCGCGCGTAGGCGGCGCGGCGTGCGGCGAGCGGTTCCTGGGCTCCGGTTTCCCAGGCTGCGATGTCTTCGGCCGGGCAGCCGAGTGCATCGGCTATCTGGTGAGTGGACAGACCGGCGGCTTTGCGCCGCCGTTCGCGTTCGCGGGGCGGGGGCAGGGGGATGCGCTGCGCCGAGAGGTCGGCGAGGAGCTCATCCACGCGCGCAAAGAGTTCGGCTTCGTCACCGTGGTCTGCTGACACGCGACGAATCTGTCAGGCTCGCGTGCCATGCCCGTCGGATTCTCGTCATCGCGGGGCGGCTGCGCGGGGAGCGGCTCGACGCCTGAGGCGTGACAGACAAGAGACCCAATACAGGGCAAAAGGCTTCCTTGGTGGAGCGAGTCCTGCGGGAGATGCTCTGCCTGCTGCGGACCCGTCATGCCGTTGAACCTGGACGGCAGCGGTTGTTGACGGCGCTTCTACGGCTTGGATGGCGGATTAAGGATCATGTGACGACCGTCCTGCACTAGAGTCAACTCCCCTGCTGCTGTAGGTGGTTGCCCCGAGCGGTAGTGGTGACTGCCCTGTCGGATGCGGGGCTCGGAGAGGAAGCGGGAATCACGGTGGCTGTCGCATTGGAGGTCGTCCACCGGATCGAGGACGGCAGCAGGAGCATCACGGTCCCTGTGGCCCGGGCGGGTGCGGTGCCGATGACTCGGCGGGGCGAGGTGTGGAAGCCGGTCCGGCATCCTTCGCAGCGCAGTATCGCCACCTGGTGGTGGGCGGCGACAACGGGCAGACACGTGGGCTGCCGGTCGATGAACGTGCTGGCGGTGGCCATGCTGCTGGACTTCGATCCGTCGGTGACGGAGTTCACCGCGTGGCCAGCGAAGATCAAGTGGCGTGCGCGGGGCCGGGAACGCAGTGTGGTGCCTGACTTCTTCGTCCGCACCGCTCAGGGGGCGACGCTCGTGGTGGCCTGTCCCCCGGCGAGCGGACCGAGCCCGCGGTGGCAGCGCCAGCAGCAGGTCCTGCGCCAGGCATGCCAGGAGGCGGGCTGGGAGCTGGGCATGCCGCGGATTCCGGCACCGATGGCGCTGGCGAATCTGCGGTGGGTTTCCCGCTACCGACATCCCCGCCTCGGCGACCAGGACGTCGAGCAGGCGTTGAAAGCCGCATTCCGTACGCCACGTGCGCTGGAAGAGGGAGTGCGGGCCACGGGACTGCCGCGGCTGTCGACGCTGCCGCGCCTGTATCACCTGCTGTGGCGGCAGGAGCTGGCCATGGAGTGGAACCGGGCGATGGGCCCCGGCAGCGTCATCAGTGTGTCGGGCCGGTTGCCGTCGGCGATGCACCGCCCGGTGCAGAGGGATGCCGCGTGAGCGAGGTGTTCACCGGCCGGCCACGGGTGTCGGGGCTGGCGCCGCGCGGCATTGTGGCTCCCGGGGACCGGGTGCGGTGGCTGGGCGGCCAGTACACCGTGTCGGCCCTTTCGGGCACGACGGTGCATCTGGTTCCCGCCCCGGGCAGCGCGGCGCCTCCGATCGCGGCGGTGATTCAGTTCCTGGCCGCGGCCGAGGACTTCGCCGTGCTCGACGAGACGGGCCTGCCGCTGGCGGCCGGCCCGTTCCCGAACTGGGCCATGCTGGAGGGCGTCAGTCCCGACTGCGCCCGGGATGCGCGGACCTGGCGGCGGCACGTCATCGAGGTCGAAACCGGTCTGCTGCCCGATGCGCCCGAGGGCAGCAGACCCCGCTGGGGCTACGACCCCGACCGGTTCACGCTGGTCGAGCGCTACCAGCGCAAGGCCGCCGAGCTGAGCGCCGTGCTGGAGTGGAAGGTGTCGTGGAAGACGGTCCAGCGCAAGCGGCTGGCCTTCTTGAAGGAGGACATCTGGGGGCTGGTCGACAAGCGGTGCACCCGCAAGAGCACGCTGCACGGGCGCACCGATTCACGGGTTGTGGACCTGCTGCTGGCCCTGCACGAACGCCAGGCGAAGGAGCAGGCGGCCACCGACGCGCGCACCCTGTTCAAGAACCTGCGGCGCTCCGCGCGGGCCACGCTGGGCCCTGCGGTGAAGGTGCCGAAGGACCCGACCCTGTATGCGTTGCTGAAGCGGCTGGGCATCGACGCGCTGCAGCTGCGCGATCCCAGCCGGCGCCGCAAGGACCGGTTCAACCGTCCCGCGCCGCCGTTCGGGGTGACGACCGCCACCGCCCCGGGCGAGCTGGTGCAGGTCGACTCCACATCGCTGGATGTGAAGGTGCTGGGCGACGACGGGCGGCCCACGCAGGTGGAGCTGACGGCGGCCATCGACGTGTTCACGCGCAGCATCATCGCCGCCGTGCTGCGGCCCAAGACCCCGGGCCGGCGCAAGACCCGGCAGCAGACCCGGGCGCTGCTGAGCACCGGCACCAGTAAGGGGCGGGCCACCAAGGCGGTGGACGCCTCTCTGCTGCTGGCGCTGTGCATGGTCCCGGCCCCGATGCGGCCCGGCTTCGATGCGGCGGCCTCCGCGGCCCGCTCGGACCTGCCGTACGAGGAGCTGCTGGAGGTCGATGCGCGGATGGAGCACGCCGCGGCCCGGCCGGTGATCATGCCGGAAACTATCGTGATCGACCACGGCACCGTCTTCGCCGGGCAGACCTTCTTCGACGCCTGTTCCTATCTCGGCATCTCCGTGCGTCCGGCGCGCAAGCGCACCCCGACGGACAAGGCGATCGTCGAGCGGACCTTCGCGTCGATCAAGTCGCTGTTCAGTCAGCGCGTCAACTCCTACACCGGGCGGGACTTCAGCCGCCGCGGCAAGGAGACGGATCCCGACCGGCTGTGGACCCTGCAGGAACTCGACGACCTGCTGCAGGAGTGGATCGCGATCGGCTGGCAGGCACGGCCGCACGAGGAATTGCGCAACCCCTACGAGCCGAACCTGCCGCCGCTGACACCGAACCAGGTGTATGCCGCGGGCGTGCAGGCGGCCGGTTACGTGCCGATCCCGCTGGGATTCAAAGACTATCTGCAGTTGCTACCCACCGCCTGGGTCGGCGTGCGCGATGACGGCATCCGCTTCCGGAACCGCACCTACGAGAACTACAAGGGGGAGTTCGAGAACGGGATCCGCAACGCGCCGTCGGGGCTGAAGGGCAAGAAGCGCGACGGGTGGGAGCTGCGCTACAACCCCTATACCCCGGAGCAGGTGTGGCTGCGGGATCACCGCAGCGGTGAGTGGATCACTGCGGTCTTCAAGCACCAGCACCTGATCGGCGCCCCGTGGACGCAGCATCTGTGGGAGACGGCCACCGCCGAGCATGTGGCGCGCGGCGGCCGCCACGCCGACGACGAGAACATCGCCCAGGTCCTGGCCGATCTGCTGGAGCGGGCCGGACGCGGGCCGGACGAACCCGGTGTGGTGAGCGTGCCCGACGGCTACGGGCCGCTGCCGGGGCTGGAAGCGGGGTGGGCGCCGCCGGGTGTCGGCGACTTCGATCCGTTCGCCGGTGCGGCCGCGCTCGACCTGGACGCGCTGGGGCCGCTGACGGTGCTGGAGCTCGGCGAGACGAGCCTGTACGCCCCCGATGCGCCGTCGCCCGCAGACGCGGCCGGTCCCGGCCCCGCACCCGGGTGGGAGGCTCCCGGGTGCGCAGGCACCGAAGGTGCCTCACTCCTGGCGGATCTGGATGACCTGGATGACGGCCTCGACGACGCCGCGCGTCTCCTGCTGGACCTGCCCACCGAAACCGAACCCCCGCAGGAGGACACGTAACGATGCAGCCGCCAGATATCCAGGACGACGACATCCGCCTGCTGGTCGACTCCCCCGCCCCCGCGCCGGTGTTCACCACACCCCGGCCGCTGTGGCTCAACACCCTCACCAACTGGCGCACCTTCGCCGCGCTGGACCGCACCCGGCCGGACCTGGCCGACAGCCCACCGCCCGGCGTGAACGTCGCCGACAACGACCTGCGGCTGCGCTATCACGCCCTGATGCCCACCGTCGTCACCCCTGCCATCGGGGAGGCCCTGGTCGTCGTCCACGAGCACCTGCTGTCCAACCGCGAACGCACCCACGGCAAACCCGGTGTCATCATCGAAGGCCCCCGCGGCACCGGCAAGACCGAGATCCTGCAGTACATCGGCCGCTACTACGAAAACAAGATCGCCCGCTTGTATGAGCCGGACGAGAACCGCATCCCGGTGATCGCGCTGCGGGTGCCGCCGCTGACCCGCGGCGGGCGGCGGAACTGGCCGGCCGCCTTCGCCTCCTTCCTCGGCCTCAAGCACGACGGCGGCACCGACCCCACCCGCTCCATCTGCCATGTCATGCGCACCAGTTCGACCTTGCTGGTCCTCGTCGACGGCATCGAGCAGCTACGGGCCGGCGCGGACGCCGAGGAGTCGTTCGCCTACCTGGAAGAGATCAGCGAAGGCAGCGGCGCCACCTTCGTCTTCGCCGGACGTGCTGCCCGTTCCATCGTCGATCCCCTCACCCGTGACCGGGAGACCGCGCTGAGCGACAACGAGGAGATCTGGGGCGACTACGCCAGCCTGCGCACCAGTCGGATCGGCTACGACGAGGAGGGCCGCAAGCTGTTCGCGAAGATCGTCCGCAAGTTCGACAAGAACCTGTGCCTGTACCAGCATCAGCCCGACGACCTGGCCAGCCTGCATGAATACCTGCACCGCCGCAGCAAGGGCTATCTGCGGGCCCTGTCCCAGCTCGTCACCCAGGGCGCCCAGAAGGCGATCTGGACCAAGAAGGAGCGCATCACCGAGGAATTGCTGGAGACCCTGGCCATCGGCCGCAGCCGCACCATCTGACCCCGCTCACAACCATCCGGGCAGACAAAGCCCAGGGCGCGGGCTCTGGCCACCGTTTGCCCAGCAAGGGAAGAACAGCCGTGGAGTACGACGACCTCGGGGAGGACGAGGACACGAGCACGACGAAGGTGACCGTCCGCGTCCCGCTGGGCACCCGCCTCGCCCTGACGAGCGGCCTGGAACGACACCAGGCTTGGACGCGACAGCTGACGGCACATCATCGGGCACAACTGAAGGGGCTGACACCCCCGCAGAAGGACACCCTGCGGGCCGAACAGCGCCACGCACTGCGTGTCCTGCGCAGCCACGGCAGACTCCTGGACAAGAGGGACCTTCTGTTTGCCTTCGGAGTGCGCCAGGAACTACAGGCCCGGGGCTGGGACCGCTCCTGGACCGGCGTGGATTGGGAGGAGATACCCATGGGGCTGCTCCCCCGCGCCATCGGCAACAGCTACCCCGAAAGTCTCTCCCTGTACCTGTCGGCCGCTCTCGTGGAACTGGTGCATGCCGGATGCTGGACCTCATCCCAGGAGTCCATCCGCCGACTCCGGCAATGGCATGCCGACTGCGCCGCCGCCGTCCTGCCGTCGCGCGCCGAGCCTCAGGGAGGGGCCACGGCCGAGTACAAGCGCCTGGCCGCCGGTGTTACCACGACGGGAGAGGTCTACCGGGCGGGCATCCGGCGAGGTCTGCATGCGGCACTGCACACCCCAACGCCGCCGCCGATCAAGGCTCTTGCGCCGCGTTGACGGGCCGGTACGCCAGGTTCTGCAGTGCCTCCTGGAAGGCGGCGAAGTCGCCGATCGGGTCGCGTGGCTCCTCCTCGAGAGCGAAGGTACGGCGTACCGCGAGGAGCTGACCTCTGAGGTCGTCGGCGTCCACGGAGTTGTCGAGACTTGCGTCGATGTCCTCGATCAGGAGGGTGGCTTGCTCACGGGTGGCGCCGACGGGGTGATCCAGCAGGAAGGAGTTCCTGAGCCGCTTGATCTTGGATGTGGTGCGCTCGGTCGTGATCTCGCGCAGGGCCTTGCGCTGTCGGCTGCCCAATTCGCGGAACAGGACACGGAAGTTGTCGTCCAGGACGGCGATGGCGTCGGCAAGGGAGTCCTCATCGTGGGTGAGGACGTCGAGGATGTTACGGGCAAGGCCCACCTTGTCCAGGTGGAAGCCGTCCAACTTGCGTGCGGCAGCGTTTTCCAGCGCGTCGTGGGTTCCTTCGTCCCCGTCAAACACCACGTCGCCGGCGTGCAGGGCGTTGAGCTTCTTGGCGTCGCCTGCAGGGAGGAAGGCGACGGCGTAGCGCTTGACCGCGGCGACGCCGATCTCCAGCGGGATGAAGTCCTCGATGGCCACCACACCGTGCGGCCGGGGGCTGGTGACGTGCTGGGCGGGCAGTTGGCTGAGCTGCAGCACGAAGCCGTCGTCGATCAGCGGTTTCCCGTGAGGGCCGCGGCGCAGCTTCTTGCGTGCTTCGTCACCGGAGCGGTCACCGTCGAGGAGGACGATGACGGCTGGCCGGTCGACGTCGCGTCCTCGTGCGAGATACACCAGGTAGGGGACGTGGGGTGCGGAGCCTGCCGGGACGAGGGTAAGCGTGTTGAGGTCAAGGTGCTCCAGCGAGGATGCCTTCAGGCGACGCAGGCGTGCCGACATGCCGGCCAGCAGGATCTGGTCGGACATCCCTTCGCACATGAGGTTGCAGTTGCTGATGAAGGTCGTCTCGCCGACGAAGCTGCCGAAGGCTGATCTCAGCGGCTCGTAGTGGTTGCGGGAGGCGTTGCGCACGACGCGGGTGCCTTCGTCGCCCTCCCCCTTTTCGAGGACCCGGATGCGTTCGCCGTGGTTCTTGTCGATGAGGAAGGGCGAGTGCGTCACATACACGACCTGGCAGGCCAGGCGGTCGGGGTCGGCCGGGTAGGCGAAGTCTTCGAAGATGCGCAGCAGGTCTTGCTGGCCGCTGCCGGAGAGGTAGGCGTCGGGTTCGTCCATCAGCAGCACTTCGCGCTGCCCGGACGTGGGAGGTTCATGGGCCAGGTACTGGATGAAGTAGCTGAGGAAGTACTTCAGTCCGTGGCTGCGTTCGTTGGCCGAGTACTCGGTGCCGGTCCGGTCCTTGATGGTGAAGACGAGGTCCTGGTCGCGCAGGGTCATCTGGAGCTGGAACTGGTTGTCCTGAGTCCACCACTTGGGGAAGTTCAGCGACTGGGCCAGCTGCCGGTTCATGCGCTCGACGATGCCGTTGGCGAAGCCTTCCTTGCCTTCTTCGACGGCCATGAGGAGTTCCTGGAAGGCTGTTTGGTCGATTTTCGCGACCTTCAACAGAAGCTGGTCTGCCAAGGCGAGCTGTTTGTCGTGACCTTCGTCGGGTTGGTTCGCGGTGGAGAACGCCGTCGTCAGGTTCGGCACGGCCGTGGTGAGCTGCTCGGCGGTGGTGAAGGAGTCGGCATGCTCCAGGATCGTGCGGAAGAAGGAGCGACGTGCTCGGCGGGACCTGGTCCGCAGCGTGCTGGACTGGCCGGCCAGGTACTCCACGGGCACGCTCTGAGGCAGCGCGGTGTGCGCGTCGATCTCGAACCAGCGCGGCAGGATGTCCTCCAACGCGTTGGCGTCCTCGACGGGGTATTTGCGCCAGCCGCTGTCCTCGGGCAGGTAGACGACAGGCTGGTCTGCGCCGATGCGGAACATCACGAACGTGTCGAAGTCGTCGCCATCCTCCTTCCCGCACGCCTGGATCACCGCGTCGCGGTCGCTTGGCTGCAGGCGGTCGAACCGCAGGCCGAAGTCGGGGTAGGCCATGGCCTTGTTCACCGCGAAGAACTGCGAGTAGCGGCAGAAGTCGCCTCGTTCGATGTGCCGTCCGGTCAGCGCACGCTGGATGGCGGCCAGCAGCTGGCTTTTGCCGGATTCGTTGGCCCCGACGACGGTGGTGACGCCTTCGTCGAGGGACACCTTGACGAACGGGTACTTGAGGTCGTCGCTGTCCAGAACGTCCCAGGGGTCCGGGGCGAAGGTGTCGCTGGCCTTGCGGAGGTAGTCGAAGTTGAACGAGCGGAAGAAGCGGATGTAGACAGCGGAGATGAACATGGTGGGCCCCGTTCCGGCGCATGGTGCTCAACAGGCGTCATGCTACTGCGGGGGTATGACAGTGGCGGGGCGGACGCCGCCTGAGGCACCTGGGGGTCGGCGGTATCCGCTCCGTGTGCGCAAGGGTCTGCTGCGCTGCGTCGTTACCGCTCTGCTGTGGCCTCTGACGGGTCCCAGGCCATGCGGAGGATGTCGAGCGCGGCGCGTTCTTCGTCGGTGAGTTCGTTGGGGGTGCGGCGGATGTGGTCGATCCAGGAGCCGAGCCGGAAGAGGCCTATCCAGTCGGTTTCGGTGTGCTGGCGGGGGACGTCGAGGTGGCCTTCGCGGGCGAGGTAGCAGGAGGCGGCGACCAGGCCGCGGCGGAAGTCGCGGCCTCGTTCGGTGCGGAACGCTTCGGGGTGGATGCTGTCCACGTGCGGGGTGATGCCGATGTCGATCAGGAGTTTGGCTTGTTCGACGCGAAGGGTGTCGAAGTGGTTGCGCTGGCGGCTGAGCCATTGCCCCAGCTTGAATCCGTCCGGGGTGGTGAAGGAGCCGGAAAGTTCCCTGCTGCCGCCTGCGTCGATGTGGGCTTTGGCGTGAGCGTAGGCGCGCCGCCAGGTCAGTGGCCAGTCGGGGTTCCACCAGCGGTCGAGGGCGGCGAGCTGCGCAGCGTGGCCTTTGGGGAGGGTGTCGGATTTGTCCTTCCTGCGGCACTCAGCGAGCCAGGCGCCGATGGGGTGGCCGCCTTGGGTGGCGTCGGTGGGGGCGGCGAGGTGCCCGTGTGCAGCGGCATAGGCGCGGGCGTGGTCGAGGATGCGGGTGAAGGTGTGTGCGGGGGTGCTCCACAGCATGCCGAGGGCGTCGAGGGCGTCTGTATGTCCGCTGGGCAGGCGGTCGGCCAGGTGCCGCAGGCGCTGGTTGCTGAGCCACTCCCCCAGGGCGAAGCCGGTGTCGTCGTGGAAGGCGTGGGGGACATCGAGGTGGTGGTGGTCGTGGTGGTAGCGGGTGGCTGAGGCCAGGCCGTCGGGCCAGGATCCGGTGGCGGGCAGGGTGATCTCAAGGCCGAGGGCGAGGGCGACCTGCAGGGCGCGTTCGGCGCGGTTGTAGTGGATGGTCCGGTGCGGACCGCCGCCGCCCAGGCGGCGGCTGCGGCGGGGCACGGCGATGTGGTCGAGGAAGTGGTCGTCGTGGGCCCTGAGGGCCTGGAGGATGGTGTAGATGCCTTCGAACTGCGAGTCCTGCAGGGCCTGTTCGGTGGCCCTTCCGTCGGGCAGGTAGACGGGGAGTACGAGGGTGGCCTTCTTGCCGTGGCCGGGTACCAGGCGCAGGGCGCGGCCGATGGCCTGGATGGCGTCGACGACGCTGTTGCGGGGTGCGGCGAAGACCACGGAGTCGATGGCGGGGATGTCGATGCCTTCGGCCAGGACACGGACGTTGCTGAGCACGGTGCATCCGACGGCGTTCTGGAAGGCGGACAGTCGGCTGCGGCGCTCGTCGGCGCGTTGTGTCCCGTCGACCCAAAACGCCTGCAGGTCTGGCCGCTTTAGCTGAGCGGCGGTGTGAGGCAGGTCTTGGGAGAACGCTTCGGCTGCCTCGATGCGGTTGTGGAAGACGAGAACGCGTTGCAGGTCGTGGTCGGTGATGGCGCGCAGGACGGCCACCTGCAGGGCAGCAGCCCGCAGGCCGCCGTGCTGCGGGTCGAGATGGGGCTTGCGGGTGAGGATGGCGTGCAGTTGTTTGTCGCCGACCACGGGCATCACGACCTGGTAGTCGGCGAGGAGTCCGCGTTCGATCGCCTCGGCCATGCCGAGGCGATAGACGACGGGGCCGAAGATGTCGCGTCGGTCCATGGTGGCGGTGGGGGCGCCGTCCCACAGCCCGGCGGTGAAGACGCGGGGAGTGGCGGTCATGTAGAGCCGCCGCCGGGCCGGGATGGCACGGTCGTCGTGGATGGCTCCCCAGCCCTCCTGGGTGCTCATGCACGTACGGTGGGCTTCGTCCACGACGATGAGGTCCCAGGCCGGCAGTTGGCCGCTGCGGTGGGCTTGCTGCAGGCCCGGCAGGGACCCATAGGTCACGAAGACCGTTGCGGGGCCGTCCTGTTCGGCGAGGATGCCGGCCAGGTCTTCCGGCCGTTTGACCATGCGGGCCGTGCGCCGGGGCAGGCCGCTGCGGAGCTGGCTCAGCGAGGACAGGCCCGCCATGAGGCCGGCGCGTCCGCCTTCGCGCCAGCGCCTGATGGTCTGGGTCAGCAGTTCCAGGGTGGGCACGGCCACCAGGACTGAGCCGGTGGAGGCGATATGGCGGGCGGTCGCCACGGCGGTGAGTGTCTTGCCGGTGCCGCATGCGGAGACGGCGGTCACGCGGCGTTCCCCTTTCGCGAAGGCGCCGGTGATGGCCGTGAGGGCTTCTTGCTGATGCGGGCGCAGCGCGAGGGACATGGCCGGGGCTTCTCCTTGCCAGGGCGGATCCGGAACACCGGGAACCGTAGTGGATCACCGGGCGGTGCTCTTCAATTCCGGCCAGAATGAGCAGAGTTGGCAGGACTCCCGCCGTAGATGAGGGGCGGGCGGAGCAGGAGGGGCAACACATTGGCCGGGCGTTCGTTGGAGTCTTTGCAGGGCGGAGACGGCGAGAGCGAGATGCAGCCGCTACCGCGGCGTCTGCGGTTCATCGCAGAGGAGTCCACGAACTCGTTCGTGCACCGGCTGGCGGAGACCAACGGGCTCGATCCCCGAGAACTGCTGTCCATGCTCGGTGCGGGTGATGCGCTCGTTCCCGAGCCGGAGTTCAGCGAAGTGCATCTGAACGGGGCCGCGCACGGCAGGCTGGCCGCCTTGGCGGGATGCCGCACCGACGTCCTGGAATACGTGCTGCCCACGCTGCGCGCGCATCCGCTGCCCGATCCGGACACTGCGCCGCCCCGCTGGGACGTCCCCAACCCCTGGGAACCCGGCGGTGACTGCTTGGTGCGCGTGTGTGATCTGTGCGCGCTGGCCAAACGGGCACGCCGGGATGCGTATGCGGTGTCGGCGGCCGGCTGGAGGGTGTGCGCCCGGCACCGGCGCTGGACGGACAACCTGCGGGAGGACGGGGTGACCTGCATCCCGCTCACGCCTGTTCCAGAGGTCCTGGCAGCTCACCTGGAGCGTGTACGGCTCGAGCGGCGGCTGGGAGCCGGAGGTCGCGTCGCGTTCGCGGACGCCTTCCACATCGCCGTCTTCTGGTGGAACCAGGCCGCCCAGGTTCCACCCGCGTGGGCGGTGCGCCACCAGCAGCTCGGCCTCAAGAAGGGCAGCGACCGGCGGGTGGCCGCTTTGGTTGCCTACCCGGAAGTCGTCCAACTGGCCAGCGTTCTCGCGGCGCGGGAGCGCCGACGGCTGCGAGGGAGCTGGTCCCGCGCCCAGGACACCGACTGGCTGCGGGACGTGCAGCGTCTGTTCTATGCGTGGGAGCTGCGGGGCAGCGTCCCGATGGAGCCGGTGCTGCAGTGGGCGGCCCGGCATTCGGGGCGAGCGGACCGGTCCGGTCCGAAGCCGGTGCGGGGCCGCTATCGCCGCCTGGGCGTATCGGGCCCCCACGTGCAGGTGGCCGGCGCCGCCGCGCTTGAGGCTCTCACCTGCCTACCTTGGCGGTTGGGCGAGACGGAGGAGGCGGCACATCTGTGGACCGTGAGCAGCCGTGCGTGAGGAGGTCGGCCGCCGCAGAAGGTTCGGGCTGCTCCGTGCTCAGATGCCGAAGCCGATGTGGGAAACGTGGCGGTAGGCGCCGTGGTCGGAACCGAGGCTGTCCGCGATGGAGTCCCAGGCGGCGTCCAGGGCTTTCTGGTCACCCGAGTTCCAGGCATCCACGACCCGTCGCCAGTCGGTACGGACATTGATCGTGCGAAGGTTCAGGTCACGGCGCCGGTTGGGGGCGACATGCTGCTGGTCGACCGGAGAGATCTCGATGCGGGTGCCGCGGCCGTCGTTCCACAGGCGTTGCTTGTAGTAGCCGACGAGGTTGTGGCGGCGGCAGGCCCAGAAAGCCTGGTCGATCTTCTTCAGGTTGGCCGGCAGGGGGCGTTGCTGTCCCGTCATCCACCGGGCGATGGTCCGCTCGGTCACGGTGACCTGGGCCAGCCGTAACCAGGCAAGTCCCTGCTCGTCCCGGTCCAGATAGCGCAGGCGGACGGCCAAGCCCCTCGGATGGCTGACCGGGAACAGACCCCTGCCTGCCGCCCGCTCGTCGAGCTGACGAGCCAGCGCGGCCCCGCCGGATATGCCGGTAGCGCCATAGCGCCCGAACCCCTCTCCCTGCTGCGCGGGAGGCGGAGGGAGGGTACCGCCTGTCGGGAGTGTCACAGGTTCCATGATCGGTCTTCCTTGTCTGCCGTTGCTGGCAATGGTGTGCCCGGCGCGATGGAGCTTCTCGTCCCCGAAGGGCGGGCAGGTCAGCGTGCCGTTTTGCGCGGAGCGGGCGACGACAGTCTGGCTACGTTGTTCTCTCGCCCGGCGCGGGTGAGAGTGAGCCGAGCTGTTCGAGACCGCGCCGCAGGGGGGCGGGACGGCCGCTGCGGCGGCAGGCACTGGCGTTCTCGAGCGCGCTGCCGAGGCGGCCGCTACCTTCTCCCATGTCGAGGGGACAGTGAGGTAGTCCCTGGGCTGGTGAAAGCGGCGCACGGTGGCAAGCATCCGTGTCCTGGCGGCGGTAGCGGAGAATGCCTCCTGTTCAAGGTGTCGGTCACAGCAGACCGTGGCCGTGCGAGGCTGTCTCGGCGCCGGTTGTGATCATTTTAGGGGCATCAGGCCGAGGTACGGGCCAACAAGAGGACTATCAACTCCCATTGCCCATAGGTGAGTTGTCAAGGCAGTGGAGTAATCAGGGTTCCGTAGGCGGGAAATTCCGGCGCAGTGAACCCGAACAGCCGACAATAAGCCGCGGTGCGTCGACGAGGCTGCCCGCTGATCCGGGTACTCAGCGCAGACTCGGGGCGGACGAGGACGGCTGAGTCACCGCGGTCCAGGCCGCTTGAGGCGTGCGAGTTGTTCGATCAGGTTCCTCTGATTGTTGATCTCTTGTGCCTGGCGAGGCGGCATCTGGTAGCGGAGCAGGCTGTTGATTTCGGTGCGGGCCGTGGCGAAGTCGCCGGTGTGCGCGAGGACGACAGCGCGCTGGGCGCGTACCGCGAGGAGAAGGTCGGCGAGCCCTTGCCCGCGGGCTGCCGGCAGCAGGGCGTCGTCCAGGAGTTTCATGGCTTGGTACAGGTCACCGAGTTCGACGAAGTCGTCGACGATGTCCTGCCCGATGGTAACAAAGTGCCGCCATGCCTGGGCGAGTTGGTAGAACTTCAGCGCGTGCAGAGCGGCCAGACCGAAGGGCTGATCGAGCTGCCGTCGGCACCCCGCGCGCAGGGCCAGGCAGTCGGCGAGGCGCTTACAGTCGTCCAGGTCCGTGTCAGCACTGCTCAGACGGGCAGCCACCTGCTCGACACTCGCTCCGACGATGTCGTCGGCTTCGAGTCCCAGGTGCGCCATGTAGGTTTCCACCAGGTTGAGGGCGATGGTGTCTGCCTGTGTGTAACGTTCGGCCTGGTAGAGGCTTTTGGCCTGGTTGTAGCGCAGGATGCGTCGGGCGGCACTTTCCTTCGGCAGTGCGGCGCGGGCCGCCAGGTAGGCGGCGTTGAGCGTTTTGGTGTCGCGGTCGTAGGCGCACTGGTGCATCTGGTGGCCCGCCAGGACTACCGTTTCCCGGATTCCCCAGTCCTCGTGGTGGGTATCGGCGAGCGCGGTGAGTTCACCGGTCAACTGTTTGTGGGCCGCTGCGTCGTCGGCGTCGAGCGCGAGGGTGGCCAGGGCGTTCAGGGCGTCGAAGCGGTCGATGGGCCGGGCGACGTGATCGTCGGCCACCATCTGCAGAGTCGGCTTGAGGTCGACGGCGAAGGACTGGTCGAAGAAGTAATCGTGACTGGCGAAGGGCAGCAGCTGGTCGGTCCGCTCGGTGCGGGCCAGCAGGCGTGCCCAGCGGGCCAGGCGCCTTGGCTCGGCGCTGCCGCTGATCAAGGAGTCATGAAGGATGTCGCTGAGGGTGAGGTTGAGCTGGTGCTGGGTGTCGGCGTGGTGGGGGATGTAGTCGGTTGCGAGGGCGCGGGTAGCGTCGTGGAGGGTGGTCAGGCCGTCTCCGAGGCGCTGGAGAACGCCGAGGCCGGCGAGGGTGCGAAGGCCGCGTGCGCAGTCTTTGGGGCCCAGGCCTGCGTCCTGGGCTAGGCGGTTCAGTTCGTCTTCGGCGAGAGGGACCTCGGCCAGCGCGAGCAGCGAAGCGGCGGTCTGGGCCTGCGGGGCCAGCCCGTCGAAGATTTCTTCGAGGATGAGGTCCTGAGCGGTGGGAGCAGTGTGCTGGCGGTCGGTGAGTGCCTGGCACATACGGGCCGTGTCGTGGGCGTAGTGGCTCTGGGCCAGCTGGGCGGCGTTACGGACGTAGAGGGGAAGTCCGCCGGTGAGGGCGATGAGGCGGGCGATGGTGGCCGCGTCGGCGGGAGCCCCGGCGTCGGCGAGGACCTGGGCCACCCGGTCGGCGTTCCAGCCGTGGAGGAACTCAGCGGTGATGCCGAGGTGTGCGCTGAGGATGGTCTGGTCGGGGCACGGCTGGCCCAGCAGGACGAGGCGCGCGGTGGGCAGCGTTTCAGTGATCTGCTTCAGTTCGGCGGCGCTGAGGCGGTGGACGTTGTCGAGGACGACGGCCGTCGGCGTGGCAGCCAGGTGGCGGTGGACGGCGCGCAGCAGGTCGATGCCGGAGCCATGGGGCAAGTTCGTGCGCTGTTCGGTGTTGAGGTACCGAGCGGTGAGCTCACGGGCGAGGCCGCTGGCGACGGCGTCTGCGGTAAGTGCGGCGGTGTCGAAGTAGGTGAGGGGCTCGGGGCAGTGCTGGGCGGCGTGGGCTGCCCAGGCGGTCTTGCCCGCTCCGGAGAAGCCGGTGATCAGGCGCACCTGGGCGTCGGTCAGCAGGTCGGGTTCGTCGGCCTGGGGCAGATAGTCGTGGGCGAGTGTGGGGAAGGCCTGCAGCTCTTTGACGAACTGCTCGTGCAGGTCGGCGACGGTGTCGGCGGTGAAGGCCTGTTCGCCGTGGCCGGTGCAGGCGTAGACGACGCGGGCGGCCAGTTTCCAGACCAGGGTCAGCGGCGCCAGCGAGGAGAAGGGGACCTGTGCGGCTTCGCGGGTGCACCAGGCGATAGCTTCGTCGAGGTCGCTCCAGGCCGGCGGGAGCCACGCCTCCGGCGGAGCCGTCTGCGGGATCAGGAGGGTGATGTCGCCGGGCCAGTCGGCTGCGGCCGTCTTCGTCACCAACTGCGGGCCGAGCGGCACGTTGGCCACGATGACCAGTTGGGGGTGGCCTGGGCGTTTACCTTCGCTGTGACGGGCGCGTACGGCTGCGAAGCTGTCGACCGCGCCGCTGATGTCTCCCCATTGGAGCGGTCGGCTGCGGGTTTTGACCTGCAGATACACGTGGCGTCCGGGCAGGACGGCCTCGAGGTCCTCGTCGCGTTCCACCAGCAGCTTGTGCAAGCCCGCGGTCTTGAAGCGCAGCAGACAGGCCGCCGTGTACAGGTGCTGGTAGAGAAACCCCCGGTGCAGCGAGGTGATCCGGACCAGTTGGTCGGCATCAATGACCGTGTCGCCGTGCACGCCGGCATGGAGGCTTTCGGGGGTTTCGGGCATGCGCTCATCCTGCCATCGCGGGCCGAACCGCCCGGCTCAGGGACGACGTCCTGCTGGCGCCGGGCAGCGGGCCTTGCGCAGCCCTGCTTCAGGACCTGAGGTTCCCCCGAGATGCGGAGGGTGCTGACAGAGGGTCAGATGGTTCTCATGAGAGGAACATCGACCATGGCTGCCCCCAGGAAGTACTCGTTG